>JASFTY010000310.1:0-5177 GCA_050050535.1 Gemmatimonadales bacterium
CGACGACGGCGTCCTCCGCCGTCGTCGCCGCCTGCGACGGTACCACCGGTATGCCGTACGCCTCGAGCATCGACAGCGCGTCGAGCTCATCCAGGCGAAACCGACCCGCCGCCAGCGCGCTCTCCAGTATCCCGGCGACGCGCGCGCGGTCGATGTCCTCGAAGTCGCGTACCACGCCGGCCGGTCGCTCGAGCCAGCGCCGGTAGCGGTCCATGCCAGCGAGCGCCCGGACCGCCGACTCCGGAAAGATGAAGGCCGGAACGCTCGCAGCGTTGAGCAGCGCCCGGCTCTCGCGCAGTCCCTTGCGTCCCATGAGGACGGCCATCGCCGGTTGCTCGCGCCCGGCCGCCGTGTCGGTGATTGCCCGGGCCACGTCCTCCGCGTGGACACCGAGCGGCGGCACGAAGGAGGCGATGACCGCGTCGATGCCCGGATCCTCGAGCACGGTCTCCAGGACCGACCGGTAGCTGTCGGCGTCGGCGCTGGCGATCATGTCCACCGGATTGCAGACCGATGCCTCCTCCGGCAGGCTCGCGCGCAGCCGCTCCCGCGTCGCTTCGGCCAGTTCCGCGACCTCGAGGTTCTGTGACTCGAGCGCGTCAGCGATGATGATGCCCGGGCCGCCGGCGTTGGTGACCACCGCCACACGGTTGCCCTTGGGGAGCGGCGCGTTCCCGAACCCCATGCCCATGTCGAACAGCCCCTCAACCGTGTCGACCCGGATGACGCCGCACTGCGCGAACAGAGCATCGGTGGCCACATCGCGGCCGGCCATCGCGCCGGTGTGACTGCTCGCGGCGCGCGCGCCGGCTCGCGTCCGCGCCGCCTTCACCGCGACGACCGGCTTCACATGGGTCACCTCGCGGGCGATCCGGGTGAAATGCCGCGGGTTCCCGAAGCTCTCCAGGTACATCAGGATCACCGACGTGCGCTCGTCGTCCCTCAGGTACTCGAGCGCGTCGTTGCCCGATATGTCGGCCTTGTTACCCAAGCTCAGGAACTTGCTGACGCCGATCCCGTATTCCCGAGCGTAGTCCAGGATCGTCACGCCCATGGCGCCCGACTGGCTGAGGAAGGCCACGTTCCCGGTCGGCGGAGTCGTCGGCGCGAAGGTCGCGTTCATCGAGACCGCCGGATCGGTGTTCAATACGCCCATGCAGTTGGGACCCACCAGCCGCATGTCGTACTTGCGGGTCACGGCCAGCAGCTGGCGCTCGCGCTCGATCCCCTCACCGCCCACCTCGCGGAACCCCGCGGAGATGACGACCATGCCTTTCACCCCGGCCTCGCCGCACTCCGTCGCCACCTGCACCACGTACTCCTTCGGTACGACGACCATCGCCAGGTCGACCGGGCCCGGCAGCTCGCCGATCGACGGGTAGGCCCGTATCGAATGCACGACTTCGGCGCGCGGGTTGACCGGGTAAACGGCGCCGGTGTATCCGTAGCGCAACAGGCTGTCGAGGATGACGTAGCCGATCGTGTCGGGGCTACGGCTGGCGCCGACGACGGCGATCGATCTCGGCTCGAAGATCGATTTCAGCGTTTCAGGCCTGGTGTCCATGGGACCTAAGATAGCCGGGGGAAGTTGGAATTGTCGATCGGTCCAACTCGTTGGGAATTCTCGATTCTCGATTTGGGGACCAGTGCAACACGGGATGTAGGGAGGTATAGAACCACTTCTAGCTTCCCTACCTCCCCTGTGCCGATGTTCCCTTGCTCGAGATTCGAGCATTCCCAAACACTATTCCACATTGCCCTATCGCACTTGCCTACTTGCGGCGCGCCGCAGTCGCAGCACGACCGCCACGGCGTACAGCGTGCCACCCAGAGCGATCGTCCAGAGGAACAACTCGAGCGCCAGGCCGAGATGCCGGTAGCCGGCGATCGTGTACAGGTCCAGGATCAGGATCTGCATGCCGGGCCCCAGCCCGCTCAACACGGTCAGCAGCCGGCGGTCGTCCCGCAGCGTCTCGGCCGTCTCCTCGCGGCCGCACGCCACGAGCGGCGCCGCCGCCCAGCGATCGATGCGCTGGACCAGCTCGTCCTGCCAGCCATAGATCCAGTTGTACGCCGCGATCAGCTGTCTCAGCAGGCCGAGCGCGAGGGGCCGGTCCTCGTAGTAGACTCGGTCGTACTCGGTCAGCCGCTCCTTGATCAAGCTCGTGCGATCGCCGCCGCGCCGCTGCCGATAGCGCACCTGGTAATAGTTGAAGACGGAGCCCTGCAGCAGGCTGAGAACCAGCGTCGCCGCCGCGAGCGCGGCGGCGTAGGCGACCGGTCGTACCCGGGCGACGGCGATGGCGAGCGCCAGGTACAGGGCTGCGCCGATGACCGCATCGCCGATCGAGTCGAGGAAGCGACCGACTCGGGAGGGGCGGACCTGCAGACGCGCCAGCGAGCCGTCGACGGCGTCCAAGATGTTCTTGACCTGGATCAGGGCCGCGCCCAGCAACGCGTACCGGTAGCCGCCGACGGCGTAGCAGAAGGCGGCAACGATCCCTACGACACACCAGACCACTGTGACATCGGCGGCGACCACCGACGTATCACGCAGTCGCCGGGCGATCCACACGGCCAGCGGCCGGGCGTAGTCGCTCAGGTCGACGAACTTCGCCGATCTCGGGACCTTGGCGCCTGTGGCTCCCTCGTCCATGGTCGTCTAAGTTAGGTGCGGTCTGTAAACTCACCAGCCCTCGAGCGACCATGACGATCGGCTATCTGACACGGGCCGTCCACTTCTCCGCCTCGCACCGCTACCACCGGCCGGACTGGAGCGAGGAGGAGAACCGGCGGCAGTTCGGCGACGCCGCCCTCCCCGAGGGCCACGGCCACAACTACCGCTGCGAGGTGACCGTCTGCGGGCCGATCGACGAAGGGACCGGCATGGTCATGGCGCTGCCCGAGCTCGATCGCCTGCTCGACGCCGAGATCGTGCGCCGCTTCCACAACCGCCACATCAACTCCGCCGCCGAGGAGTTCGGCCCCGGCCGCGCCCAGCCGACAACCGAGAATCTGGCCGTCTACGTCCTGGAGAAGATCAGCCCGGCGCTCCCGGAAGGGGTCCGGGTCCATCGCGTGCGTGTGCAGGAGGATCGGGATCTCTGGTCGGACGTCTACGGCTCGGACTCACCGGCTAGCCGCTCCAGCTGATCCACCGCTTCCAGGAAGTCGCCGTAAGCGAGGGCGTAGCACGGTACCTGTGCCGCCAGGCGGCACAGCGGCTCGAAGTCCCGATCTGCCGCGGTGCCCAGCCGGGCCAGCAGCAGAAGCCGCAGCGCGTCCGCTGCCCCGAGCGGCCTGAGGACCGTTGCGTCGGCGGTCTCGAGGAACACCAGCGCCGTCGGCGCTTTCGGGCCGCGGCCAGACGCGCCGGCCCTGCCGGGGCTGAGCCAGAGGTACGGCTCGCAGACGCGGGCCCCGGCCACATCGCGCGGGTCCACGCCCAGTCTCGCCAGCCCCGTCTCGTGCACCCGGATCGAGCGGTCGAAGGGGTGGACCGCGCCGCTCGCCGGGTCGATGAGCAGCGCGTCGTCGGCGAGAGCGCTGAGGCCACGCAGGAAGAGTCCCAGGGTGAGCGTCGACTTCCCGGCGCCCGACGGCCCGACGAGCAACAGGCAGCTGGCGCCCCGGCAGACCGCGGCGCCGTGCAGGTGCACGAAAGCGCCCGCGTCCTCCAGCAGCGCGCCGGTAAGCTCCGACTCGTAGTACAGAACCGCCTCACCCTCGTCCGCCGCCTCCCAGTCGCCGCTGGGCCCGATCAGCCGATAGCGCGCGCCCTCGCGGGCCAGCGAGATCGTGCAGCCGGCGTCCCCGCTCGGCTCGGCCCACCGATAGCTGGAGTAGAAGCTCTCGAGCAGCGCTCGCGGCCCCGCGACGTCGAGCCGTACAGCCAGGGTCCGGCCGCCGTCGGGGAACCGATAGTGGAGGATCGACTCAGCGGACACGGCGACGGTGGTCTTGCTACTCCTTCCTCTCGACCGGCTGCCTCTGGCCGCCCGGCTGCTTCTGGCTGGGCGGCGGGTGCTTCTCCGACGGCGGTGGCGCGCCGGGTTGCTCCGGGCTCGTGGTCGTCGGTGCCGAGGCGCTCATCCCTTGGTGGTGACCCGGCCACGAGCCCCCCTGCGCCAGCAGGTCAGGGGCCACGGCGAACGTGGCGATCAGCGGTGCGGCATACGTCGCACCGCGAGCCAGCTCGAGCAGGAACTCTCTACGCGTAGGATCCTGGCGGTTCATTCTCTTGACCTCGCTTCCGCCGCTAGCTCGATCGGGTCCGCTGACGGCTCGGCGCGCGCCGCATCCAGCTCCCTGGCAACTAATCTATATACCTCCCGCTCGCCGCCCAGGTCCGGGTAACGGGCCAGCAATTCCCGGGCGATCTCCGCCAGCGTCCGGCTACCGTCCATCAGCTCCAGCATTGCCCGGCTCTGCCGGCCCCGGGTCGTGAGCCGCAGCCCGCCGTCGAGCCGGGCCGCCCGCAGCCGGGCCGACGACAACGGAGTGCCGCGGAACGTGTTTCCCTCCCGCTCGCCGCTCGGTGCCGTCACCCGCCAGCTCCACCACTCGGGCTGCTGCGGCGACGGCCCGAGCGTCATGACCCGCGCCACGACCTCGTCGCCGGGCTCGACCCTCAGCGGCTCGACCAGCGGTAGCAGCTGCTGGCCCCACCCGCCCGACGATCCCGAGGGAGCGTTGGAGTACACCACGCCGTCAGCGAGCTCGAGGTCGATCCAGAGACCGATCCCGTGCAGCTCGCCGGCTCGCGTCGCGGCCCAGCGGACTTCACGATCGAGGCCGAACGAGTCGAGGGCCAGCGGCTCTTCCCGAGCCAGCACCGTCGGCTCACCCAGCAGAACGCCGGGTCGCCAGGCTGCCGGCTGGGGCTGGTTCAGCAGGTCGCCCGAGAGGCGTCCGACTTGGAGGCCGTAGGCGGCGCCGTCGGGCCAGGGTGTGAGCGCCGCGTAGGTCTCCGGGCAACAGACGGGCGCGGCGAGCAGTCTAATCGACCGTGGGATCGATGCGGCGCCGGGGCTCAGCCAGCGCGCCTTAACATCGAGCAGTATCTCGGCTGTCTCTGGATGATAGAGGTGCGGCGCGAAGTCCTCGAACACCAGGACATCGGCTCGTCCCGGCGGCGTCAGCCGCTCCGTGCGGCCGTGCAGGAAGGTGATCCGCTC
>JASFTY010000311.1:0-5176 GCA_050050535.1 Gemmatimonadales bacterium
GCCGGTAGACGAGCAGGGGCCGGTGGAGGCCGAGGAGCGCTGGCCGATCCATCGGCCACCGGTCGAGCTGGAGAACATCGTCCCGACCAGCGAGATCTTCGAGACCGGAATCAAGGTCGTCGACCTGATCGCGCCCTACCTGAAGGGTGGTAAGACGGGGCTGTTCGGGGGCGCCGGCGTCGGCAAGACCGTCATTATCATGGAGCTCATCCACAACATCGCCACCGAGCACGGCGGCCGCTCCGTCTTCTGTGGCGTCGGCGAGCGGACACGCGAGGGCAACGACCTGTGGCTCGAGATGACCGAAGCCGGCGTGATCACGCCGGGTGATCCGGACAAGAGCAGCGCGGCGCTGATCTACGGCCAGATGAACGAGCCGCCGGGCGCCCGCTTCCGAGTCGGCCTGACCGGCCTGACCGTCGCCGAGTACTACCGCGACGTGGAAGGGCAGGACGTGCTCGTCTTCATCGATAACATCTACCGCTTCGTGCAGGCCGGCAACGAGGTGTCGGCACTGCTCGGCCGTATGCCTTCGGCGGTGGGCTATCAGCCGACCCTCGGCACCGACGTCGGTGAGCTGATGGAGCGGATCACGTCGACTCGCAAAGGCTCCATCACCTCGGTGCAGGCGATCTACGTGCCCGCCGACGACTTGACCGACCCGGGTCCGGCAACGACGTTCGCGCACCTCGATGCGACGACCGTGCTCTCGCGCCGTATCGTCGAGCTGGGCATCTATCCGGCTGTCGACCCGCTCGACTCGACCAGCCGCATCCTCGACCCGCAGTTCGTCGGCGATCGCCACTACGCCGTGGCAACGCGCGTGCAGGAGATACTCCAGCGTTACAAGGACCTGCAGGACATCATCGCGATCCTCGGAATGGACGAACTGTCCGAGGAGGATAAGCTGATAGTGAACCGAGCGCGCCGGATCGAGCGCTTCCTCTCGCAGCCGTTCTTCGTCGCCGAGCAGTTCACCGGCACGCAGGGCCGCTATGTGCGGCGCGAGGATACGGTCGAGTCGTTCGAGCGAGTGGTGAACGGCGAGTTCGACGAGCTTCCCGAGCAGGCGTTCTACATGGTCGGCGACGTCAACGAAGTAGTCGACAAAGCCAAGAAGATGGGTAGCTGACGATGGCGGTTCCCGGAAGCGGCCGGCCGTTCAACGTCTCGCTGATCTCACCGGAGCGCAAAGTCTTCGAGGGGCCGGCCAAGTTCCTCGTGGTCCCCAGCTTCGACGGCGAGATCGGAATCCTCCGCGACCACGCGCCGCTCATGGCACTGCTCGGCGAAGGCACGCTTCGCATCGTCACCGAACAAGGAACACGACGCTTCCACGTGTCGGGAGGGTTCGTGCAGGTCGTGAATAACGAGGTGAGCGTGTTGAGTGAGGAGGCGACGGAAGGGTAGTGATCGGTAATCAGTAATCAGTGATCAGTAGTCGGTTGTCAGAGCGCGATGGCCAGCGCGGTCCATTCCACGACCCGCTGGCCATCCTTGATCTCCCACTGATCACTGATTACTGATCACTTCCTATCCAGGCCGCTCCAGCCCGTAGGTCCTGATCTTCCGGTACAGCGTCTTCGCCGAGATACCCAGCGTCTCCGCCGCCCGCCCCTGGTGCCAGTTCTCTCGCTTCAGCACGGCCTCGATATGGGCCCGCTCCAGGTCCTCCAGCGAGACATCTTGCCCGACCATAGAGCCGCCGCCATCGGCGCGGCGACCGTGGGAAACGTCGCGCGGCAGGTCCTGAGGCCGGATATCTTGGCCGGCGCGGAGGATCGCCAGTCGCTCCATGATGTTCCTCAGCTCGCGAACGTTGCCTGGCCAATGATAGGAGGCCAACGCGTCGAGGGCCTCGTCGGTGAGCTCCGGTGGGTTCGCGCTGAGCTGCTTCTTCAGGAAGTGCTGCGCCAGAATCGGGATGTCGTCGGGGCGGTCGCGTAGCGGCGGAATGAAGACGGTCAGCGTGTTGATCCTATAATAGAGGTCGTCCCGGAAGTTGCCCTCCACTACCTCGACGTCCAGCTCGCGGTTGGTCGCCGCCAGCAGCCGGATGTCGGTGCTCACCTTCTGGGTGCCGCCGACGCGGAAGAACTCGCCCATCTCCAACGCCCGCAACAACTTAGACTGAAGGCGCGGCGCCAGCTCGGCGATCTCGTCCATGAACAGCGTGCCGCCGTCCGCCAGTTCGAACAGCCCCAGCTTGCGCGTCATCGCCCCGGTGAAAGCACCCCGCTCGTGCCCGAACAGTTCGGACTCGAGCAGGTTCTCTTGGATAGCGGCGCAGTTGATGTCGGTCAGCGGCCCGTCGGCCCGTGGCGACAGGCGGTGTATCGCCCGCGCGATCAGCTCCTTGCCGGTGCCGCTCTCCCCGCAGATCAGCACCGCACTGTCGGACGCGGCGACCTTGCGGGCCAGCTCGAGGACCTCTTCCATGGCCGTGCTGGCCGTGACGATCTCCGGGAACTCTTCGTGCCTCGACAGCCGCGTCTGCAGTCGGACGTTCTCGACGGCGAGCTGTCGTTTCTCGAACGCGCGCCGCACGAGCATCTCGAGCTCGGCGACCCGGCACGGCTTCGTCACGTAGTCGTAGGCGCCCAGCTTCATCGCCGCGATCGCCGTTTCGACCGTGCCGTTGCCGGTAACGATCACGACCTCGGGCGGGGCGTCGAGCTCGACCGCCTCGCGCAGCACGCCGATCCCATCCAGCTCCGGCATCACGAGGTCCACGAGCGCGACATCGAACTCGCTATCCTTCAGCAACTCCACCGCTCGGCGGCCGTCGTACGCGACCTCGACCTCGAATCCCTTCTTGCGCAGCTGCGTCTCGAGGATCCGTGAGAGGTTCCGTTCGTCCTCCGCCAGGAGAATCTTGATCGACGATTCAGCCACAGTCTATCCCCCTGATTGCGATTATTACGCGTCCGTGCTCTCGCCCCGATACGACGGCAAGACGACGCGGAAATTGCTGCCGGCACCGATCGTCGAGTCGACCTCGATCCGGCCGCCGTGCTCCTGGATGATCCCATAACAGATCGATAACCCGAGCCCCGTACCTTTGCCGGGCATCTTCGATGTGTAGAAAGGCTCGAAGATCTTCGGCAACTCCATCTCCGGGATGCCGCAGCCCGTGTCGATGAACGAAATCCCGACTTCCTCGCGGCCCGCCTCGTCCAGGACCTCGGTTCGCACCCTCAGTTCGCCATCGTCTTCCATCGCGTCCAGCGAATTCAGCGCCAGCGCGACGAACACCTGGACCAGTCGCTCCGAGTTCGCCCAGACCAGCGGCAGGTCGTACACGTACTCGCGCTGCACGCGGATCTTCTTGAAACGATCATGGTGCATCAGCAGCTTGAGCGTCTCCTCGACCGTGTCCTGAACGTCGACGGGACCCTTCTCGCTGGGCGGCGGCCGGCTGAACGCGAGTAGGTCACGGGCGATCCGCTTGCAGCGGTCTACCTCGGTGTCGATCATCGAGAGGAACTCGGCGTGCTCGGAGTGCTCCTCCGCGTACTCGCGCACCGCCTCGACGCACGCCGCGATCGTCGCCAACGGGTTGTTGATCTCGTGCATCACACCCGCCGCCATCTGTCCCAGCGCCGCCAGCTTCTCGGCGTGCGAGATCCGCTCGCTTATCCGCTTCTGCTCCGTCACGTCCTCGCCCACCGTGATCACGTGCGTGACCTCGTCGGTGCCCGAGACGTGCATCGGGACCTTCGTCAGCCGGTAGAAGCGCCGCTCACCCGACGCGCTCGACTCGACCTCATAACGCCGAATCTCGTCCGTAGCGAATACTTCCTCGAGCTCCTCGCTCAACCGCTCCTTCGGCTGCCGGTACAGCACCTCGAAGACCGACTTGCCGATCGCGTCCTCACGCGCAACCCCCTGCGTGCCCGTCTCCCGCTTGCGGTTCCACGCCACGATCCGGTAGTCCTTGTCCACCACGTACAGACCGACCGGAAGCGCGTCCACGATGTGACCCATCAGCTCCTGCGCCGAGCGCAGGTCACGGAGCTGAGCTTCGTGGTCGCGGTGCAGTCGCCGGGCCCGTATCAGCGTCAGCGCCACACGCAGTAGCGGCGCCACCGCCGATACGTCCGGCGGCTCCGCCGCCTCCGACTCCACCGCCCAGAGCGCCCGCTCCCCACCCTCCAGATCCAGCGGCCAGACCTGTTGCGAACGGCTGCCCCGCCACAACAACTCGCCATCCCGCGGCTCCCGGATCGACAGCGGCTCCGCCAGCGCGTCGGCCCACTCCGCCACCCGCCCCTCCAGCCCTCCGATCTCGAGCCCCTCCGCTGGCGAGGCGCACAGTAGCTCCGTCCCCCCGCCCGCCTTGATCCAAACGGCGGAGCGAATCCCGAGCGCCTCGCTGCAGGCGGCCAAGGTGTGAGACAAATCACATTCGGCCCCGCCGACGACCTGGTCGCCGATTCGGCGCAGCAGCTCTCCGATCACTGAGTCCGTACCTATGACTGAACGGCGCTCCATTCGCGGCTTGGGGGGAGGGAGCGAGGGGGGTGCCTGTAAGTTACGCGCCGGGTGGGTCTCAGACAAGGGGTTTCGGTCAAAATGTCCTTGGAATTGAGGTCAAGCTGACCGAACAGGGGGTCTAAACGACCGGGGTGCGAGGTGGGTCTGCCGAGCTAAGGCTTTGCGGTACACGTTCTTATGCCGATCGGTCTCGTTAGGCACACGCCTTGCCCCTAGGATTCGCCGGCCGGGCGGGAAGGGCGGTGCGGAGTTGGGTGCCCGGCGTTGAAAACCGAGACTGTGAGTGTGTGGGTTTTCCGGAGTTAGAGAGAATGGAGCCGGTGGTCGTTCGATCGCAGGTCAGTCCGCTTTTTTTACAATAGGCAAGGACATAGGGGGGAGGTCAGCGGGCGCTGTGATCGAATGACCCCAGCTCACGATAGATGCCCCGGGGTAGGCTTGTGTGCCTGAGCTTTAGGAAGCGTCTGACTTGGCGGGAGTCGGCGCCAGCCTGGCACACAGCCACCCGGGGTTTTTTTTGCCTGGGAATTCTGGGATGTCGAGCAAGGGACCAGTGGAACAGGGTCCCCATCCCCCTGACCTTATGAAAGCGACTGGCCTCGCCGCGTTGGGGCACCTACCGTGTTTCGTAGTCGGTGACACGAAGATGCACCCAACGCAAGGAGGCCAGCATGTACTA
>JASFTY010000312.1:0-5172 GCA_050050535.1 Gemmatimonadales bacterium
TCCCAGGACGCCGAAGTTCGTGTCGAAGACGCGCTCGGTGGAGAGGTTCGTCCAGCAGTTGGAGAGCCATTGGAGGTTCTCCGGCGGACTGCCGCGATGCCCGGCCATGAACGCGGCATTGATCGCGCCTGCGGAGACACCGACGATGATGGGGAAGCTGACCTCGGGCGCCTTTTCGGCGATATAGGAGAGGACACCAACCTGGTAGGCGGCGCGCGCGCCGCCGCCCGACAATACGAGTCCGTTCATCTCACCGCGACGATTTTGCGTGATTGGGTGGCGCAATCTGAGCCGATAGCCGGCCGAAAACAAGGATGTTTCCGCGGTCGGGCTCAGCCGTCGACACGGCGCCCGCTCCGCGGTATGTTGGCGTTTCGGCGAGCAATCCTACGAACCCCCGGCAGGAGCGGCGGTGTACCTCTACCTGGTTCGCCACGGCAGCGCGAAGTCGAAAGAAGAGGACCCCGAGCGTCCGCTCAGCGAGGCCGGTTCGGAGACCGTGCGTCGTGTGGCCGCCTTTCTCCGTGGCTGCCGTGTAGCGGTAGGCGATGTCCAGCACAGCACGAAGCTGCGGGCCCGCCAGACGGCGGAGATCCTGGCCGCGGGCGGAAGCATGGACGCGCCGGTCAACCAGGCGGCGAACCTCGAGCCGCTGGCCGATGTCGAGGAGCTCGCCGAGTCGCTCTCGCGGGCCACCAAAGACCTCATGCTGGTGGGCCACCTGCCTCATCTCGACCGCCTGGCCTCGCGCCTCGTAGCGGGTGACGCGGACCGCGAGGTCTTCGCGTTCCCCGAGTGCGGCGTGCTCTGCCTGCGCCGGACCCCGCGCGACGAAAGTGATGAGGCCGGCATGGTCTGGAGGGTCTGCTGGTTGCTCGATCCCGGGACACTGCGCCGGACGGCAACGGAGGTCGCGGCCGCCAGACGTTCCGGGTCGCAGGGCCGGCTCGCGGCGGCGCTGAGCCACGAGTTGAACAACCCGCTCTCGGTGCTGGCGGCGAGCGTTCAGATGATGGAGCGGCTACTGGGTGAAATTGCGGGGGTGCGCGAGGATCCCGAGGCGGTGGCCCGCTTGCTCGCCGACGCCAGAGAAGCGGCCGGCATGTCGCGTGAGGCCTTCGGACGCATCTCGCGCCTCGTGGCGCGCTTCGAGAGGCTCATCCATCTGGACGTCGACTCGGCCGAACGGCGCCCGGTAGACGTCAATGCGCTCCTCAATGATGCGGTGAGCGTGCTCTCCGGTGGCTGGGGCACCCGGATACGTGTGGTCAAGGAGTTCGCCGAGCTGCCCAAGGTGATCGGCTACGCGGCAGGTCTCAGCGAGGTGTTCGAGGATGTCCTCGACAACGCCGCCACCGCCATCGAGGGTGAGGGTGAGGTCCGACTCACGACGCGCCTCGCGGAAGGCTTCGTTTGGGTGCGGATCGCCGATACGGGGCGTGGCATCGATACGGAGAAGATGAGCGAGATCTTCGAGCCCAGCTTTCGCGTCAAAGACGGTCGGGTGACGACGTCGTGGGGCCTCTACACGTGGCGCCAAATCATACACGACCACGGCGGCGAGTTCAGGATCAGCAGCGAGCCGAACCGCGGCACCGAGGTGGATATATCCCTCCCGCTGGCCCTGGACTCTGGCTGACGGTGCGCCGGCGGTTATCTTGTGCGCGTTAACGGGCCCGGCCGAAAAATCGAGGAGAAGTTCTTTGCGAGCCCTCCTTAGACTTTTTCCGAAGCTCTCTCAACTCAGGCGAGGAGACGCGGCGAAAGCCGCGATGATGGCCAGCCTGTTCTTCCTCGTCGTTACGACGGTCGGCATACTGAAGCCGACCCGGAACGCGTTCGCGCTCGAGGGCCTCGCCGATAGCGAGTTCTACAAGGTCTATCTGATAAGCGCGATCGTCATCCTGTTCGTCATCCCCTACAACAGGCTTGCCGACCGCATACCGTGGCGCTTGCTGATTCCCATCGTCTCGCTCTTCTTCGCCGCCAGCTTCCTGGTCTTCCGCTTTCTGTATCGCGAGGAGAGCACCGCGTTCGGCGTGATATTCTACGGCTGGTACGACCTGTACGCCGCCGTCATGGTGACGCAGTTCTTCATGGCGACCCAGTTGTGTTTCGATGCCCGGGAGGCCAAGCGCCTCTACCCGTTCGCCATCGCCGGCGGCTCGTTCGGCGCTGTGGTCGGCGCCGCGATTACCGGGTTCTTCGTCGAGCGGGTCGGCGCACCGAACATGCTGCTCGTCGCCGCGTTCTTCGTCGTGGCGTTCGCCATGGCGCTACCCTTCGTCCTGGCGGCGCAGGCGGGCGCAACCTGCCGACCGCAGGCGCGTCGCACGGACCAGTACTCGCTCGGCGAATTTCTGAGCATCATCCGGAACAAGCACGTCTTGCTGATCGGCGGCGCCGTGCTGCTGACGGTGCTGGTCAAGCAACTGGTCGATTACCAGTTCAACGAGATTGTGGGTGAGACGTACGAGACTCGCGATGCGATCAGTGCGTTCCAAGGCAAGTTCTTCGCGGCGACGCAGTGGCTGCCGCTGGTCGTCCTGGCGGCGCTACGTCCGATCCTGCATCGCTGGGGGGTCGGTCTCGTGGTCCTCATGCTGCCCGTCGTGCTGCTCGGCGCGAACGTCGCGCTGGCCGTGACCTGGAGCCTGGTAGCGGCGGTGGCGGCGAAAGCGGGCGACTCATCGTTCCGTTACAGTGCGGAGCGAGCCGGTCGCGAGATCCTCTACGTCCCGCTGCCGGACAGCATCAAGCTGAAGGCGAAGGCATACATCGACATGGCGGTGGAGAAGGGGCTGGGCAAAGCTCTCTCCAGCTTGCTGATCTTCGTGTCGATCCTGTTCATCGACTACCGGAGTATCGGATATGTCGCCGTGGCGCTCGCGGTCGTCTGGGTCGCCGTGGCGATAGCGGTGCGGCGCGAGTACGTGCGCAGCCTGGCGAGCTCGATCCGCGGGCGCTTCGCCAGCTTTGCGGGCGTCTTCGCCTCTATGGGCGACGCCAGCACGATACCCGTCGTCCGGCAAGCGCTCGCCTCAGATGACGAGCGCAGTATCGCCTTCGCCCTCGATCTGGTCGACCAGGCGGACCAGGCGAGTGCCCGGCCGCTCGTGAAAGACCTGAACGCGCTCCTGGCGCATCCGAGCCCACGGATCCGGGAGCGGGCTCTGGCCGCGCTGACGGACTTCCCGGAGGAGATCGATCGGCGGCGCGTGCGCGAGCTGACGGAGGACCAGGACGAGCGCGTGCGAATCGCCGCGGTGCGCGTGCTGTACAGGGCGGCGCCGGATCCCGAGAACGTCATCAAGTCGCTGCTCGACTCGGGCGAGCGAGCGGTGCGTGTAGCGGCGCTCTCCTGTCTGGGCGAGGAAGGCGCCTGGGCCGATCGGGCCGCCTTCCTTCCTGCCGGGTACTGCGAGCGCCTGATGGGCGAGGCGCAGGGTGACGGCGTCGAAGCCCGTGTCGAGCTCGCCCTCGCCCTGGTGACTCTAGGTGATGACCCGCAGGTCCAGGATACCATCGGCCCGCTGTTACGGGATCGCGAGCCGGCTGTGGTGCGAGCCGCGCTGCGGACTGCGGGTCGCCTGGGCCACCGTCAGTACCTACCGAGCTTGATCGAGGCCCTCGGTTCGGCGGCCATACGCGAGGCGGCACGCGAGGCGCTGGTCGGACAGGGTGAGCAGGTCGAGGGGACACTCGCCGACTACCTCCAGGATGCGTCGGTGAGGCCCGCAGTTCGTCGTAACATCCCGGCGGTTCTGGCCCGCATACCTGTCCAGGCCACCGTCGATGACATGCTCCGCATAGTGGCAGCCGCTCCGTCCGACAGGCTGCTGCGATACCGAGCGCTCAAGGCCCTCAACAAGCTGCGGACCGAAGGGGGCCCGGGCTTGCTGTTCTCGGTGGAGCCCGTGGCGCAAGTACTGGAGCGGGAGCTGCAGTCCGGTGCCCGGTACGCCGAAGCCGCCGCGTCGCTCGCAGGTCTCGAGCTCTCGGGTTCCGCGGTGACGCTTCTGCAGCGGTCGCTCTCGGAGGCCTGGTTCAGCGGCCGCGAGCGAGTCTTCCGAGCCCTCGGGCTGTGGTACCCGCCGCACGGTATCTACCGCTCGTATATGACGCTCGAGAGTGGCGGCACCGCCGCTCGTGCCAATGCGATGGAATGGTTGGAGCAGACGGTGGGGCACGGTCTGTTCGAGCGCCTACTGCCAGCGATTCAAGAAGGGGCAGTCAAGATCCGTGCTCGAGAGACCCGCGACGTGCTGACCGAGCTCATGGCAGACGACGATACCTGGCTGGCGGGCTGCGCACTCTGGGCCGCGGCGGAGTTGCGAGAGCCGTGGGTGCGTGAGGCGCTACAGCAGGCTCGGGAGTCGGCGAGCGCCGAATTGCGCGGCCTGGCGGAGCGTGCGCTGGCACGACTGGATGAGGATGCAACGCAGCCGGAGAGCAGCGAGATGAATCTGATCGAGAAGGTATTCTTGCTCCAGCAGGTCGACCTGCTGAGCGATGCGCGGGCCGAGCACCTGGCACTGCTGGCCTCCGTCGCCGAGGAGATCAGCGTGACAAGCGGCACTGTTCTGATCCGGCAGGATGAGCCGACCGAGGCGATGTACATAGTGATTCGCGGTGCGGTCGAACTTCGCCGTGCGGAGGAGGAGGTGCTCACCGCTAGGGATGGCACGGCGTTCGGGACCTGGGCTCTGATCGATGAGTCGCCCAGCCTGGTTGAGGCGCGGGTCGTTGAGCCGAGCGACCTGCTGAGGTTGACCAGGGAGGACTTCTACGATCTACTGGCCGACCACGCCGAGCTGGCCCGCGGCCTGCTGAGGGGTCTGGCGCGGCGGCTGCGTAACCTGGTAGCGTAGCCCCGAGTAGGAGAGAGCGATGTCTGAACAGAAGGCGACGATTCTGGTCGTTGACGACGAAGAGATGGTCACTAGCGCGCTGCGCAGCTTCCTGCAGCTCGAGCCTACCTACCGCGTCCTGACCTTCACTTCGCCGCTGAAGGCGCTTGACACGACCGACAGCGAGTGGATCGATGTCGTGATCGCGGACTTCATGATGCCCGAGATGGACGGTATCACGTTCCTCAAGGCGGTCAGGAAGCAGCGTCCGGAGGCGACGCGGATCCTGCTGACCGGGTATGCCGATAAAGAGAACGCGATC
>JASFTY010000313.1:0-5171 GCA_050050535.1 Gemmatimonadales bacterium
CAACGGCTTTCCGGTGCTGTCGACCACCGGGAAAGCGCTATAGCGCCGCATGAGGAAGTAGTTGTCCACGAGGTCCCTCAGTGTGACATCGGCGCTCACAGTCTCCGGGTTACGGGTCATCGCCTCCTTCACCTGCACGCCCTGGAGTATCCTCCGCATTATGAGTTGCCGATAGCTGGCCTCGGCCGCCTGTGACAGGAACCACCCGATGAAGATCAACCAGATCCCGCTCACCAGGAACCCCTTGAACAGGCTGAATACTCCGAAGCCGATCATCACGTACCCGAACCCCTGCCCGCTCAGCGCCGCTATGCGCGTCGCCTTACGCACGTCCTTCGTCACATGCCACACGAGAGACCGCAATAGTCGGCCACCGTCCAGCGGGAAGCCGGGGATCAGGTTGAATACCGCCAGGATGAAATTGAGGATGGCGAGGTATGCGGCGACGTCGATGAACGCCCTGTGCAGCCCCAGCGAGTCCCCTACCTCCGCGAAGACGAGCAACAGCGCGCCGATCAGCGCGCTGGAGACTGGCCCCACGATGGTAATGAGGAATTCATCCCTCGGGTTCGTCGCTTCGGATCGGATCCGCGCCATACCGCCGAAGATGAACAGAGTGATTCCCTCGACCTCGATGCCACGCGCCCTCGCCATGGCCGAGTGGGCCAGCTCGTGCAGCAAAACCGAGGCGAAAAACAACGAAGCACCGACCACGGCCATGGTGAAGTACGTGCTGACGCTCAGCCCGGGCGTACGTGCTGGAAACACGCTCTGCGCGAAAGTCCAGAGGACGAGCAGGAAGACGACGAACCATGAAAAATCCAGCCGGACCTCGAACCCGAAGAACCGACATATACGGATTCCACCAGTCATCCGTAGCTCCGTTCGATCAATGAGACCCGGAAATGACCCAGCGCCGTCTCAGCGCCATGACCCACCGCCCGTCGCTCGCCGTCACCTCCCACCCCTCTGCAAGATGCCCGGTAGGCATCGATGTACCAGAGAGCGCGGAGCGCGAGAGTCGCAGCCTCGGAGTGACGCCTTAGTGAATATAGTCCGGCTTGTTCGGCGCCGGGAATGTCCGACTGAAAAGCCGCCGGCTCGTCCAACTCGCGCGCCTGCCCGAGATCGAGGCGCAGGCCAGCGACGCTGAACCCGGGTCGACCGGAGCGCAGCCCCAGTATCACAAGCATGTCAGCCTCACCCGACGGCGGATCCGCCGCCCGCGCCACGAACATTCCCTCGACCGGTTCCGGCGGCCCCGCCTCGGTCACCTCCGCCCAGAACAGATGTTTCGGCAACTCGAGATAGAGGGACGGCTCGGGGACTCGCAGCGGCCACTCGCAGAGGTCGGGCGGTCCCTCGATGAGGCTCCGCAGCACGGGCGACTCGAAGGCATAGAACGGGAAACCGGCGCTCCAGAAATGGTACCCGTGATAGAGGATTCGAACGTACTGGTCTACAGCCGCCGGCTCCGCATCATCTGGGAGCACCTGTTCGAGCAGCGCCGCCACGCGACCCAGCGAGGTGAACTGATCGTAGCGCCAGGTGTTCAGGTTGCGACGCACGCTCTCTTCGGCGAGTGTCGGGAACTCCTCAGCGGCGAACCGCTCCTCCCCGAACACAACCTCGTACGGCGTGATACGCCCGACCGTCACCTGTCGCTCGTCCCCCGCTGCGCCCCTCAGGTCACACGCTCCAGCTCCGCTTCGCCCTCCGGCACAGCCGACCGCTTCGCCAGCCAGTTGTTGCCGAGCCAGAACACCGCCAGCACGATCAACCACTGGAACAGCACGGTGCCGATGCTGAACGTGCTGAACGGATCAAACGCGGCCCGCCAGCCCTCGCCCCGTACCTGAATGAACCACCAGAGGATGAGGACGACCGATCCGACCAGGCAAAGCACCATCGTCACTTCCCACCAGCGGCCGATCTTGACGTCCGCTCCCGCCTGGTTGACCAGTTGCTCGCGAAATCTGCGCACGCCGTACTTCAATACTGCGAACGCGAAGAAGAAGCCGGAGAGCATGAGCCCGACACCCCAGACGAAGTCCTGGTTCGCGAAAAAGCCCATCGACAGAGCGCTCGGAACACCAGCGAGAAAGCCCACGACACCGACGAACCATATCGCCCGGTTGCGCGGCAGTCCCGTGTCGCCCAGGACTCGGGTTGCCAGCTCGATCATCGAGATCAGGCTCGTCCAGGCCGCGAAGACGAGAGCGAGGAAGAACAGCGCCATGAAGAAGCGGCCGCCGGGTATCATCGAGAAGAGCTGCGGCACCCAAATGAACGTCAGTCCTTCATTGCCGGCCCCGACTATCTCGTTCGCCACATCGGGCCGCAGCGCGAACGCCGTGCAGAGCACCATGATCCCGGCCAACAGCGACATCGAGTTGTTACCGAAACCCAGCGTGAATGCGTTCAGCGTCGTGTCCTCGCGCCGACGCATGTAGACCGCATATGTCAGAATCAGGCCCCAACCCGCCCCCGTGTCCCAGGCGTTCTGCGTCAACGCAGCCAGCCACACGCGATGGTCAGCCAGCTGAGCCCAGTCCGGAGTGAACATGAACTCCAACCCGCGCACGGCGCCCGGCAGCGTGACGGCGCGTACCGCGAGCACGATCACCAGCACGACCAGGCTGGGTATCAGAACTCGTGCCACCTGCTCGATCCCCCGCACGCCACGAGCGACCACCAGCACGCCCAGCAACATGGCGATCGCATGGGTCAGCAGTGCACCCGGCGAAGCGGCGAAGCTCTCCCAGAACGCCTCGGGACTCGCACCGGGAATCGCTCCGCTCAGGGCAGCAGCGAAGTGCCGGATGCACCAGCCCATGACGACTGAGTAGTAGAACATGATCGCCGTCGCACACCATCCCACCCAGGCACCCATCCAGGCGAACTTGCGACCGATCAGCTTGCCGAACGCGCCCACCGTTCCGGAGCGCGTCGCCTTACCGATGGCGAACTCGACCAGTATCAGAGGGACCGACCAGATGAGCAGGAAGAGGACCCAGGCGAAGAGGAAGCTGCCGCCACCGTTCGTCGCGACGATCCGTGGGAAGCGCCAGATGTTGCCGGTGCCCACGGCCATCCCGAGCATGGCCAGCATCATCCCCCAGCGGGAAGCGAAGACCTCAGATCGGGCAGACAAGGTTCGACAACCTCACGCGATTTCGGCGGCCGCCGACTGGACTCCGGCCAGCCAGCCTAGCAGCACCTCGTTGAACTCGTCGGCGTGCGAGATGAGCGACAGGTGCCCACCGTTCGCGATCTCGACATAACTCGAGTGTGGCAGCAGCTCGGCGATCTCTCGCTGCCACTCGGGTGGCGTATAGGTGTCGGACGCACCGCAGATCACCAGCGCCGGCTGCCAGATCCGACGCAGATCGGACCGCAGGTCGCAGTCCTTGAACGTGTCCATGCGAGCGCCGCTCACCGACAGCGGCACGCGCACAGGCGTCGTCAGCTCGTAGTCGACGATCCGCTCGTTACCCGGCGACGGATCGTACACCCAGACTCCGTAACGTCCCCAGAAGTCCGCCAGCCGCCGCATCAGCGGTTCCGGCAGGAACCGCGACGTCCAGCGCGCGACTGGAATGAGCAGTGTACGGTTCAGCCCTACGTGCGAGAGGTCGAGCCGCGCCAGCGTGTTGGTAAGGACCAGCCCCCAGGTACGCCTCGGGTAGAGGCTGGCAAAGCGCATGGCGACCGGTCCGCCGAACGAGAGTCCCAACACACAGGCCGTAGACACGCCCAGCGTGTCCAGTACCGTCGCCACGTCGTGGGCGAACTGATCGAAGCGCTGCTCAATGCCGTTGAAATCGACCCGCAGGTTCGGTGCGATCACCCTGTAGCTCTCCGAGAGCGCGGCGATCTGATAGCGGAAGACCCCGCTGTCGCCGGTCAGTCCAGGAATCAGCACCACGGCCGGACCCTCCCCGCCCTCGATGACGGGTACGCATTCACCGCCCGCCAGCTCGACGAAGACCGGCTCGAGCGTGCGACCGTCGTGTTCCCGCAGCGGCCGCGGCGGCTTCGCCATGTTGCGGCGACAGCGGTCGATCAGGTAGGCGCCGACTGCAGCGCCGGCGCCCATCGCGAGAAGCCGTCTCAAGGTCTGCCTAACCGATCCTCTCCACCAGATAGTCGCGCAGCTTGCCCGTCGCCACGCGATCCTGGGCCAGGGTGTCCCGATCGCGCACGGTGACGGTGTCGTCCTCGAGCGTCTGGCCGTCGACGGTGACGCAGAACGGCGTGCCCGCCTCGTCCTGGCGACGGTAGCGGCGACCGATAGAGCCGGACTCGTCGTGGAAGGCGGGATACAAGGACCTCAGGTCCTGATAGATCCGCTGCGAGACCTCGGGCATGCCGTCCTTCTTCACCAGGGCGAAGACCGCCACCTTGATCGGCGCCAGCCTGGGCTGCAGGCCCAGCACCACTCGGGTCTCGCCCTCCACCTCTTCCTCTCGGTAGGCATCGGCGAGCAGGACCAGCACGAGACGGTCGACGCCGCCCGATGTCTCGATGATGTACGGGATGTACCTCTGGTTCGCCACCTGATCGAAGTACTCGAGCTTCTTCCCCGAGCGTTTCTGATGTGCGGTCAGGTCGTAGTCGGTACGGTTGTGGATTCCCTCGAACTCCTGCCAGCCGAATGGGAACTCGTACTGGATGTCGTAGGCGTCGTAAGCGTAGTGCGCGAGTTCCTCACGGGTGTGTCGCTCGAGGCGCAGTCTCTCGGGGCGGATCCCCAGCGATTTCATCCACTCGAGCCGCTCGTTCCTCCAGTAGTCGAACCACTCTGTGTCGGTACCCGGCTTCACGAAGAACTGCATTTCCATCTGCTCGAACTCGCGGGTCCGAAAGATGAAGTTCCCGGGTGTGATCTCGTTGCGGAACGCCTTGCCGATCTGCGCGATCCCGAACGGGATCTTCTGGCGCGACGAGTGCATGACGTTCAGGAAGTTCACGTAAATGCCCTGTGCCGTCTCCGGACGCAGGTATATCTGTGCCGCTTCCTCCTCGACCGGACCCATGAACGTCCTGAACATCAGGTTGAACATTCGCGGCTCGGTGAACTGGTTCTTGACGCCGCAGATCGGGCACTGGTCCCCGGTAATGTCGTCGGCTCGGAATCGGCGGTGGCAGTTCTTGCACTCGATCAGCGG
>JASFTY010000314.1:0-5164 GCA_050050535.1 Gemmatimonadales bacterium
CTCGCCGAACCGCGGTCCGCTATGCAGACAGACCGCGTTCTCCAGCCAGCCGGCCAGCGTCACCTCAGCCCGCTCGTCAGAGACGTTCCGCACCCGGTACCGCAACACAGTGGCCGGCAGCGTCGAGTCCGCCGTGTTCAGCGGGATGAAGGGAGAGAAGGCCTCCAGCTGTGCCGTGATCGGCAAGGACCGATCGGCGTATTCCACGCGCCCGATCGGGTACTCCCCACAGAAGCCCACATCCGGGAACCCGCGCCGGTCCAGCGTACGGTCGATGGTCGCACCGCCGGCACGTACCCGCAGCGCGAAGCCCTGGTCCACCGAAGCGGCCGGCGCGATCCTCCCGCCACGCACCGTATCCTCGGGACCCCGGCCCTCCTCGTAGTTCACCGCACCGTAGCCAGTGTTCTCCTGCTGATTGAAGATGTCCCAGCCGGCGAGCCGCCCGTCTCCCGTCAAGTAGATGAGGCCGGCACAGACACCGCCCACCGGCATCGCGATCGTCCGCAGGTCGTCACCCGAGTACCAGGTCGACGCGCCACGCTCGAACAGCGCCCGGATCCACTCCGGCCTCAGCCGCTTGTCGGCCGGAATGAAGTGATCGGTCTCTTTGGGTTGGGTGAACGGACCGGCGACGATCGGCAGACCGGAGAACGTCGCGGCGAACGCCGCGCTCCCCCGCGCCGTCGTCACCACGAACTCGCGCCGGTCCATCTCCCTCGCGCCCCCGTCACCGGGGCAGCTGCCCCGGCATCCGCATCCGCTGTCTTCGTTGTCCATGAGTATCTCGCCGCGTTGGGACGCGCCGTTATCGACTGACGAACACATTGTCCGACCAAAACCGCGCTTCGTCGTTCCGACCGCCCAGCGCAATGTGCGTCATCACCGGCTTGTCGGGGTCGACGGCTGCGGTCCCTTCCAACTCAACTGCGCGGTCCCATCCAGATGGCGATGCCGACGAACTCGAAGTCGCCAACCGTAACCTCCGAGGCCCCGGCGCCGCCGGGGCCGGCGTACTGCACCGACGGCTCGGCACAGCTCCCGTTCACCACCAACCGATAGCGCCGGAACGCCGGGTTCTCATCGATGAGGCTCTGCTCGGTTACGTCGGCGGTGCACCCGCCCCACTCCGACGTTGCGAAGTACCTTCCTGATGCGTGGTCGTTGATCCCGACTTTGACCGAAAGGTCCACTCCTGTAGCACCTTCCTCGACCTGGATATTGAACATCAGGTCGACCGGCGAGCTGGCGCCGGCGGGCACGCCTTGGAACTGCACGCTCTGAAAGAGCACCTGCGTCTGCTGACCCTCCACATCGATCCAGTCGCTGCTGCCCATGCCACCGCACGTCATGTCCTCGTCGTCCCACCCGATGTCATACTGCACCACGCCCGACAGCACCACCTGCAGGAACCCGCTGCCGTCCGGGAGGCAGTCTTGCGACTGCGCCCGCGCCTCAGCGTATTGCGAACCCAGCAGCGAGAGACCTACCAACGCAGCGGCCAAGGCGTGCGCCGCCCCGCGTATGCCGGGTGGGGCGGGCTTGCGATCGCTGGAATCAGGCGTTGTCAGCACGACAGACATAGAGCCTCCTTGTTGTTGCGCCGGGTGCGGCTTGTCAGCGTTGCTAAGGCTCCAAGATGCGAACGGGCACGAGCCTCGACTGCGCGACACTTCATCACCTGATGTAGGCCAATTTGCGTGCAAGGTAAGCCTGTGCACCAGGGCAGTGCCAGAATCGTGAGGCTCCTATCTGTGTCTCCCTATATTGCTCGCACTTGACCACTGACCTCACCCAGTCTCAGTTAGTGTGGAAAGTAGGCTAATTTGCAGGAAGAGCCGACCATACCCAGGAGCCGTGCCATGAACGAGAAAACTCGGGCGGGCCGTGATCGGGGTCGCATAAGACGCCGGGACTTCGTCAAGTCGAGCGGTGCGGCGCTGGCGGGAGGTGTGGTGTTTGGCCTCGCCCCCATCCCGGCGAGGGAGGCCCTCGAGGAGTCCTCCGGGGCATCGCCCCTCTTCCCCGTCCGACCGAGCCAGGACGGCCGCATTCAAAGTTACCGGACCCTCGGGCGCACCGGCTTCAGAGTATCCGACGTCAGCTTCGGCGCGGCCTTGATCAGAGAGACCAATGTGGTCCGGTACGCGTTCGACAAAGGAATGAACTACATCGATACGGCGGAAGGCTACGAGAACGGCTCCTCCGAACGTGGCATACGGGACGCCCTTCGGCATGTCGACCGGGAAAAGATTTTCATCTCGACCAAGGCCGACATGAGGCCAAGGGACGACAAAGAAGCGGTGCTCAGGAAGGTCCGCGGCAGCCTGGAGCGGCTGGGCACCGATTACATCGACGCCTACATGATGAGTGACGTCAGCACGGCGGAGGGGCTGAGCCACCCGGGTTATCACGCCGCTATAGACCAGCTCAAAGCGGAGGGGAGGGTGAGGTTCACCGGGGCGACGTACCACGGTCCCGAGGCGACCGATCAGACGGGGATGGCCGACGTCCTCTGTGCTGCGGCGGAGGACGGCCGGTTCGACGTGTTGCTCCTCGTGCACAACTTCTTGAACCACTCGGAAGGCGACCGGATCATCGCGACGGCCAAAGCCAACAACGTGGGGACGACCGCGATGAAGACCGCCCCCGGAAAGCTCAGGGCCGAGCCGTTCGATCCCGAGAACCTCAGCGAACTCTACCAGCAGTACCTCGACCTCATGATGCGGGCCGGACAGAGCCGTGAAGCTGCGCTACGTGAGCTCCAGGCCTATTCGGACGCGCAGAACGAGTTCGTGGAGCGGACCCAGGTCTTCGCGGAGCGGTATGGGATCGAGACCGATGAAGCCCTACGCCTGGCAAGCATCCAATGGGTGATTCAGAACCCGGACATGCACACAGCGTGCATATCGGTCTGGAGCTTCGACTCCATCGACAAGATCGTCGCCCTCTCCGGCACTCAGCTGACCGCACCCGCGGACGAATTCCTTCAAAGGTCCCGCTCGGCGCTGGAGGGAGAGTACTGCCGCCACGGGTGTGTGGAGTGCATGGCCAGCTGTCCGTTCAACGTCCCGGTCAGCAACATCATGCGGTACGCGTACTATTTCGACGTTCAAGGCCGGGAGCGGCACGCCATGTCCCAATACGAGGCCCTCGACGGTACTGGTGCGTCACCCTGCAAGGACTGCGCGGGACTTTGTGCCGGTGCGTGTCCCTACGGCCTCGACATCCAGCGCAAGATGCTCCAAGTCCACCACCTTCTGACCCTGGCCTAGCCGGGAGGGGCAACCACGTGGGACCCATGAGAACACACCGGATCGCGCTACTTACGGTGCTCGCCGCTTCGGCCCTCACCGCATCCTGTGCCGAAGCGCCATCCGGTTTTCCCGAAGTCGAGGGCTGGACACAGGCCGGGGAGGTGCGAATCTACACCGCTGATGATCTGTGGGAGTACATCGACGGCGCCGCCACGCTCTTCGTCGAGTACGGGGTACGGACGTGCATGACGGCTGACATGTCGGCGCCGGGGGCCTCGGTGACCGTCGATCTCTACGAGATGGGCTCCCCGTTGCGAGCGGTAGGGGTGTTCAAGCGGGAGGCCGCCGGGCGCGGCGAACATCTCACCGGCACGACCGTAGCGGCCCTCTCCCCGCCATACCAGGCTCTCATGGTAAAGGGCAGCACGTACGTGAAGGTGAACGCCTACGAAGGCGAGCTCAGCGAGCCCGCGGGCCGCCGGCTCCTGCAGGGCCTGGCTGCCTCCCTGCCCGGGGAGACCGTCATCCCCCAGGAGTTCTCGCTCCTACCGGAAGAGGGGAAGGTGCCCGGCTCGGAAGGGTACCAGCCCGGTTCGCTACTCGGCCTGGAGGAACTCACGGAATGCGTCTACGCCGACTATGAAGGACGCGACGGCGAGAGCTGGGAAGGGTTCGTCGTACTTTCCGCGGCCGCCCCTGACGTTTGGGAAGCGCTGGCCGACCGGTGGCAGTCCATCGAGCACGACGGGCTCACGATCCTCTTCCGGGAGGTCCCCTACAGCGGCCTGGTGGGTGTCACACGCACGGACGCGGAGATGTTCGGCGTGTCGGGAGCGGCCGACCAGACTCAGTTGCGGGAGCGGCTGGCAGTCTTCGCGAGCCTGCGCTGAGCCGTGAGGTACACTGGGATGGGCAAAGCGATGCGGTCCGTCTTGGCCGCTCTGGCACTCGCCTTCTACGGGTGCGCAGGCGAAGAGGAAGCACGACTGGCCGTACCTGCAGGCGCCGGACCCGGCGACCTGACCCTCGAGCCGTGCACGTACGAGGCGCGTGATATCGAGTACGCCGCCGACTGCGGGAGGCTCGTGGTGGCGGAGAACCGAAGCGACCCGGACTCGCGCCCCATCGCGTTGCCCGTCATCAGGGTTCAGGCCACGGGCGCGGATTCGGGCGAACCGATCTTCTGGCTGGCAGGCGGTCCGGGAAGCTCGAACATGTGGTTCTCACGCCTGCGGGGACTGATCGAGAACCATGACCTAGTAATGGTCGGCTACCGCGGCGTGGATGGCTCGACCGTCCTCGACTGTCCCGAGTTCGTCGAAGCGCTCCAGCATCTGCCCGGCGACCTAACGGAGCAGAGCAGCCTCGACAGTCTGGCATCCGCCAACGCTCGCTGCGCGACGCGCCTCCAGAACGAGGGTGTCGACCTCGACGGCTACACGCTCACGGACGTCGTCCAGGACATGGAGGAGGCCAGGATCGCCTTCGGATTCGAGCGTGTGGACCTGCTGAGCCAGAGCTACGGCACGCGACTGGCCTTGATCTACGCCTGGCTCTGCCCCGAGAGCATCCACCGCTCGGCGATGATCAGCGTCAACCCGCCGGGTCACTTCATCTGGTATCCAGAGATCATAGACGAGCAGCTCGAGTACTACGCGAACCTCTGCGCCCGAGATCCCGAGTGCAGCTCGCGGACCGACGACCTCGCGGAGTCGATGCGGCACGTGGCCGGCGATATGCCGGACCGCTGGCTGTTCTTGCCCATCAAACAGGGCAACGTGCTGAGCGCCACCTTCATGATGCTCTACCACACGGGAACGGCGAAGGACGTGTTCGATGCTTGGCTGGCCGCCGAGGCGGGAGACGCCAGTGGCCTGGCTCTGCTCTCTCTGTCCGTCGACTTCATG
>JASFTY010000315.1:0-5140 GCA_050050535.1 Gemmatimonadales bacterium
GAGATTGTGGCGATCGGCGACGAGCTGCTGAGCGGTGACACCTTCGACTCGAACGCTGCGACGATTGCGCGGCGACTGGAGCTGCTCGGTCTGCGCATCGTGCAGAAGACGACGGTCCCCGACGCCGCGCCGCAGGTCGCGGAGGCTGTAAGATCGGCGTTGGCGCGCAGTGGAGCGGTGATCACGACCGGCGGGTTGGGACCGACGCGGGACGACGTGACGCGGGACGCGGTAGCGGGTGTGTTCGGCCGGCAGCTGGAGTTCCGTGCCGATCTGTGGCGCGCTCTGGAGCGGCGCTGGGCGCGGCGCGGCAAGATACCGGAGACGAATCGGGTTCAGGCCGAGGTGCCGGCGGGTGCGGAGGTCTTCCCGAACCGGCGCGGAACGGCGCCCGGCATCGCGATCGATGACGAATCGCTGGGTCTGTGCATTATGCTACCGGGGCCGCCACACGAGATGGAAGCGATCCTCACCGAGCAAGTTGGGCCCTACCTCGCACGACTTGCCGCCTCGGCGGCCCGGCGGCCGGTTCGACGCATCCTGCGCACGACGGGAATAGCGGAATCGGCGATCGCCGAGCGACTGGGGAGTCGGCTCGACGACCTGCCGCTCGCCGTCGCGCATCTACCGAAGATCGACGGCAACGACATCCGCCTGACCGCCTGGGCGAAGGACGAGTCGGATGCCGCCGCTGCGCTCGATGAGGCGGTAAGCCGTTTGCGCGAGCTTCTCGGTGCCCATATCTACGGGGAAGGGGAGGTCGACCTCGCGCAGGTCGTCGGCGAGCTGCTCCGGCAGCGCGGGCTGAAGCTCGCCGTGGCCGAGAGCTGTACGGCCGGCCTGATCGCCAAGCGGCTGACCGAGTTCTCGGGGTCCTCAGATTACTTCTGGGGTGGTATGATCGTGTATAGCGACCGGGCCAAGGTCGAGCTGCTGGGCGTGCCGCAGGAGAAGCTGGAGCGGCACGGAGCGGTCTCGGAGCAGGTCGCGCGGGCGATGGCCGAAGGTGTCTGTCGCCGCTCGGGCACCGAGACGGCGATCGCGGTGACCGGGATCGCCGGCCCCACGGGTGGAAGCGAGGAGAAGCCCGTGGGCACGGTCTGGCTGGCGGTCAGGCTGAGGGATACGACGCTGGCCGAGCGGCGATTCTACCCCGGTACGCGAGACATGGTGCGGGCGCGGGCGGCGCAGGGTGGGCTCGATCTGCTGCGCCGCACACTGGTGGAGGAGCTGCCGTGAGGGGAGCACACGCCTATTTCTCTGGTTCCGGTAACATCCGGCTCCACTACCGGTGCTGGGATGTGCCGACGCCACGCGCCGTAGTCATCATCTGCCACGGGTTGGGCGAGCATGCGGGGCGGTACGAGGACTTGGCGCAGGACTTCGCCCGCGCCGGCCTGAGCACGTACGCGCTCGATCACCGGGGCCACGGTCGCTCGGACGGGCGAAAGGGTCACGTGCGGCGGTTCATCCGTTATGTGCACGATCTGGAGAAATTCCGGCGCCGCGTGTTCGGCGCCTTGGGATCTGATGTGCCGCTCATCTTCCTCGGCCACTCGCTCGGTGGTCTGATCACGATCCGCTACCTCCAGGAATACCCGGCGGTACCGGCGCGCGGCGCGGTGCTGTCGGCGCCGCTGCTCGGCGTGGCGATGGAGGTTCCGAAGTGGAAGGAGCGGTTGTCGCGGCTCCTCTACTACGCGATTCCGGCGCTGCCGATGAGCACGGGTCTGGAGCCAGAATGGCTGAGCCACGACCCTCAGGTGGTCGAGGCCTACAGGCGCGACGGGCTGGTCCATGACCGGATCACCCCGCGGCTGTACGGCGAGATCCTGAGTGAGATCGATCAGGCGTTCCAGAAGGTCTCGCAGCTGCGGCTCCCGACCTTGATGCTGATACCGAGCGCCGACAAGCTCGTTCGCCCTGACTTGATGCAGCGGTTCGCGGCGAATCTCAGAAAGAGCTGCCCGGTGCAGGTCAGGACGTTCGCCGGCCTCTACCACGAGGTGCTGAACGAGACGACCCGCTCGAGCGTGGTCGCCGATGTCCTCGGCTGGGTCGAGCGGCGCATCTCGGCCTACTCCGGCTAGCCGGGTGCCAAGTCGGCCGTCCGGGGCCGGCGGGACTTGACGGCTGAAGCGAAAGCGATGACTCTCAGAAGAAACCAACCGATGGGTTAGCGAGAAAAGGACATGGGGCCACGAAAGAGAGCTAAGAGACCCGAGGACAAACCGGTCGACGGTGCCGGGGACGCCGCAGCTCCCGAATTGGAGACCGAAGATCTCCCAGACGATACGCCGGGTGACCCGGCGGTGCTCGACGAGGCTGACGAGGCAGCGCCGGCAACACCCGAGGCGGTGATCGAGCTGCTGAGCGCCGAGCTCGAAGCGCTTGAAGACCGGCACCTGCGGCTCGTTGCGGAGTTCGACAATTTCCGCAAGCGGACGGTCAAGGAGCGGGCCGAACAGCGGCGGCGCGCGCAGGCCGAGCTGGCGCGTCAGCTCCTCGAGTCACTCGATGACTTGGCCCGCGTCTCCGAGCTCGGATCGTCCGATCACGACGCCGCTGCCATACTCGAGGGCGTTCAGCTGGTGGAGAAGAAGCTCCAGCGTTCGCTCGAGCAGCTGGGGCTCAAGCGCATCGAGGCTGTCGGTAAGAAATTCAACCCGGAGCTACACGAGGCGATGGTGACCGTCGCCACGCCGCACCCCGATGAGGACGAGATCGTCTCACAGGAGTTCGCCAAGGGGTACATGTTCGGGGATATGCTGCTCAGGCCCTCGAAGGTCGAGGTGAAGATGTACCGGCCGGAGGCGGCCAGCGGCGCTGGAGAGCAAGAAGCGAGCGAGGACGGGTCCTGAGGCATGCCGCGCGCAACGACCAAAGACTACTACCAGATACTCGGCGTTCCGGAAGACGCTGACGAGTCCGCGATCAAGAAGGCCTATCGCAAGTTGGCCAAGCAGTATCATCCTGACGCCAACCCGAACGATCCGAGTGCAGCGGAGCGCTTCAAGGAGGTCTCCGAGGCGTATTCGGTGTTGTCCGACGCCGGGAAGCGGAAGCAGTACGACCGCATGCGTCGGTTCACGCCGTTCGATGACTTCGCTGCCGCGCCGGGCGGCGATGACCGGCGCGGCTTCTCGTTCGACGATCTCGGCGGCATCGGCGACATCTTCAGCTCGATCTTCGACTTCGGCCGCGGCCGCAAGAAGCAGGCGGCCCAGCGCGGTCGTGACGTCGAGCACTCGGTCGAGGTCGACTTCAGGACCGCCGCCCGCGGCGGCCACATCACCGTCAACGTGCCGGTAACCGAGGAATGCGCGACCTGCAACGGCAGCGGCGCCAGGCCGGGGACGAGCACGACCCGCTGCCCCGAGTGTGGCGGCTCGGGGGCCAAGAGCTTCGGCCAGGGCGCCTTCGCCATCAATCGGCCGTGCCCGGCGTGCTTCGGTCGCGGCGAAATCGCCACCGACCCGTGCCCCAGCTGCCGCGGCACCGGCCAGGTCACGAGCCAACGGACCGTGAATCTGCGCGTACCGGCCGGGGTCGAGACGGGATCTCGCGTCCGTATGTCGGGAATGGGTGAACGTGGACCCGGCGGCGGGCCGCCGGGCGACCTGAACATCAAGTTCGAGGTGAAGAAGGATCGCTTCTTCCGCCGGCGCGGCCTCGACATCTACTGCACCGTGCCCATCAACATCGCCCAGGCAACGCTCGGCTCCAAACTGCGCGTGCGAACAGTGGACGGGAAACGCGTCGTCCTCCGCATACCACCCGGAACCAGCAGCGGCACCAAGTTCCGCATCCCGAAGATGGGGGTCGAGAAGGATGGGCGGGCCGGCGATCAGTACGTGGAGGTCAAGATCGTCGTGCCGGAGAAGCTGGACGACAAGTCGCGGGAGCTCCTGAAGGAGCTGGCCGCGAAGGAGGGGATTAAGTACTAGGTCGGTGCGTCGGTGCGTCGGTACGTCGGTCTACCGACGCACCGACATACCGGCCTACCGACCACCGATAACCCCGCCCCCCAGCAGCACGTCTCCAGCGTAAATAGCCGCCGACTGACCGGGCGTCACCGCCGTCTGCATCTCGTGGAGGCGGATCAACGCCCGCCCGTCGTCCAGCGTGTCGATCACGCCGGGCACCTCGCGCCCGCGGTGACGGACCTGAACGCCCACCGCGTCGCCGACCAGCGGCGGCTCGCCCAGCCAGTTGACTCCGGCGACCGTGACCTGCTTCGATTCGAGGGCGCTCGCAGGACCGATGATCACCGACCGGGTCTCCGGCTCGATCCTCACCACGTACATCGGAGATGGAAAGCCGCCCGGCAGACCCTTGCGCTGGCCGATGGTGTAGCGGCAGTAGCCGTTGTGGCGGCCGACCTCGTCCCCGGCGATGGTGAGAATCGGTCCCGACCGGAAGGCCGGGTGCTCGCTGTCGAGGTGCCTGGCCAGGAAGCCGGCGTAGTCGCCGTCGGGTACGAAGCAGATGTCGACGCTCTCCGGCTTGTCCGCGGTCGCCAACCCGAGCGCCCGGGCGCGCCGGCGGACCGCGCTCTTGCTCAGCTCGCCCAACGGCAGCTCCAGCCTGTCCAGCACCTCGCGGTCGATTCCCCAGAGAAAGTACGTCTGGTCCTTCGACCTGTCCGCGGCGCGTCGGAGCTCCGTCGCGCCGTCCGATCGAACACAGCGGGCATAATGACCGGTTGCGATGCGTTCACAGCCCAGCATCAGCGCTCGACGCAAGAGGTCGCGGAACTTGGTGTGCGAGTTGCACAGCACGCACGGGTTGGGCGTCCGCCCGGCGGCGTACTCGGTGATGAAGTCTTCGATCACATCCTCGGTGAATTGCTGCTCGAGGTCGAAGACGTAGTGTGGGATACTCAGCCTCTGGGCCACGGCGCGCGCGTCGGCTATCCCTTCGAGTCCGCAGCACGTCTTCGACGAGCCCGGCAGCTCGTCGTAGCAAAAGGTCTTGATCGTGGCACCCACGACGTCGTAGCCGCGCTCTACCAGGCTCGCCGCGGCCAGCGACGAGTCGACGCCGCCGCTCATTGCGACCAGAACTCTGTGACCGTCCACGCTCTTCTCGGTTTGCCTTTGCCTTCCGCACGCGAGCCAGGGGGCGGTGGTCAGCTGGC
>JASFTY010000316.1:0-5127 GCA_050050535.1 Gemmatimonadales bacterium
TAGTCGCCCATGTAGCAGCTCTTGACCAGCGGGTCGAAGTTCGGGTTGAGCGGCGGCACGTCGAACGATTCGGCGGTGACCCGCTGGTTGACCCAGCTGCGGCCGCCGTCGGTGGAGACGGCGCGGTAGACGTCGAGCTTGAGGTTTCGCGAATCGTGGCGGCGGTCGTAGAAGAAGACGCTGACCTGGCCGTCGGGCCCCACGTTCAGGACCGGCATGAAGTTGTCGTTCGTCGTCTCGTCGGCGTTCGCCTTGACGGCGCGGCCCTTCACGACGTTGACCGGCTCGCTCCATGACGCACCGCCGTCGGTCGAGCGGACGACGAACACATCGGAGTTGTCGCCCCGGTGCTGGCGGCCCGGGTCGGCGGCGAAGGCGATGTAGACGTCGCCGCTATTGCGATCCACGTCCATGCTGGGGAACTCGTTCACGCGGATGAAGCCGCCCAGCGCCGGCCGGTGACAGGCCGAGGTGGCGGTCCGGTCGGTAACCCGCGGGAAGCTGGCGGCGGTGTACTCGGTGCCCCAGCTCTGGCCGCCGTCGGTCGAGCGGCGCACCCTGATGACGCCGCCCGTCATGCCGGACCGATCCTCCCAGGCCACGTACAGCTCGCCGCGGCCGCCCACCACCGGCATGGCGCCCTGAACCTGGCGACCGGACGACAGCTGCTCGGGCCGCGAGTAGCTTCGGCCACCGTCGGTGGAGCGTGAGAAGAGGATGCGCGAGGGTCCGCGCAGCGGGAACTCGGTCCAGACGAGATACACGTTACCGTCGTGTCGGCCACCACTGACATCGACCGCGATGAACTCCTTGTCCTGAAACGCATCCGCATCGAGACCCGATACCAGCACCGGCTCGCCAAACGCCACCTCGCCTTCAGTCTCCGTGGATCTCGCGACGCCGACGTACGACCGGGCTCGCGCGTCCAGCGCCAGAGTCGCGAAGTAGAAGTTGCCGTCCCGGTCAACGGCGAGCGCCGCGTCGCCCAGGTTGCGGCCGCCTTTCACCGGGGCCAGTACGCCGGCATCGGTGAACGTCGCGCCGCCGTCGAGCGAATAGGCGTAGCCGGTCATGCTGTTGCGGCGCGTGAACTCGCCGGAATCGTTGTAGCCGATGACCACGACATCGCCGTGCCGCGCCACGGCGCTCTCGCTTTGCGTCGTGTTGTTCCCGCGATCGAGCGACGGGTCGTTCACCAGTACGTCGTCGGCAGCGCCGAATCGGTCGGTCCGCTCACCGCAGGCGAGGAGCGTCGCGATCAGAACCAGGAATCCAAACCTCTTCATCCCCATCCCCATCGCCAGCCCCATCGGCCTCTTACTCGCCTTCGATGGCGATGGGGATGGCGATGGCGATGGCGATGGCGAGTCTAGAGATCCGCGGCCGGGCATCATCGGTTCACTCCCAGGCGACGGGAAAGAGAATCAAGGATCGAGCTCTCGAGCGTTCCATTGGAGGGCAACGGCCGGCCGCCCAACGGGCCTTCGCCGCCGCGCACGGTGGCGATGATCGTCGGCGTCACCTCGACGCGCAGGCCGCCGTCGGCCGCCGGCCTCAGCGTCAGCTCGAGTACGTAGCGGCCGCCCTCTTCACCGATGAAACGCCGATACTCCTCCGGCACCAAGCGCGCCAGCTCATCGGTAGCCAGCGAGACCGACTGGCTGTTGAGAAACCCTTCCTGACCCGCGGCGAAGGCATCGACCAGGCTCGTGCCCAGCTCCGGCACCCGCTCGGCCCTCAGCGCGCCCGATTCGACGAGCGTGGCCGTCAGTGCATCGACCACCCGGCCCGGGCTCTGCGTGAAGACGGCGAAGTTCTGGATATCAGTCATCTGACCATCCGTCTCGTAGGAACAGGCGACCGCCAGGACGGCAAGCGCCGGGGCGAGGCGCCGAAATAGGTTGACAGACATGGGGTTAACCGGTCTCCTGCTGACTGTCCCGGGGAGCGCGCGCGGTCCTCCACGACCACTCGGCAGCCCCGGTAGGTAGAAGCACGATCACTGGCGTCTCCTAAGATAATACGATCACACGGGTGGGCGTGTTTCGGGGGGAAGGTGCGTCGGTGCGTCGGTACGTCGGTGTGCCGGTAGCCGGCAGGTGGGTGGTTCGGTGGGTTGACCCAGCACGGCTTGCCCGGAAGCAGCGCGGGCAGTAGTTAGTCTCTGAGAGGGGGTCGGGGTACGGGCCACTGGCGTACTGACGTACTGACGCACCGACCTGCCGACGCACCGACGTACCGACGCACCGGCATACCGCCCACCGTTCACTGGATTTCGCCATGCTCTGGCTACTACTGATCCCCGTCTTCCTGCTGGCCGCGATACTCGTCGCGCTGCTGACGCTGTGGCTGATCGGCGAGCGAGGGCACCTGATGCTCCCGTCGACCCGTGCGGCCTTTCGCAGACCGCGCGGCCGTGGCCCTTCCACCGGTGGCGGCGGTTCCAGCGGCAACGGTAAGCGCGGCGGCCTGGTCACGGCCTTTCACGGTTACGTCTACAGCCGCTGGCCGTACCAGTACATCAGCGTCGCCATCCGTTGGCTGCTCCCGCAGATGACGCCCGAGCAGAAGCGCTGGTGGGCCGATCGCTATCACGGCAAGGTCTTGACAACCGAGCTGGCACGAAGGGTCATCACGCTGGACCACGACATTAAGCGGACCGACCTGGAGCGGATCATCCCCTACCCGATGGCACGGGACATCGTGCTCAAGGGGCCGCCGAGCGTTGTGCTGCTGGACTGCCCCTGCCGCGCGGCGCGCGACAACCCATGCGAGCCGACCGATGTGTGCATGGTGATCGGCAAGGGCGATTTCGTGCTGGAGCATCAGCCGCACCGCTCACGGCGCATCACGCAGGCCGAGGCGCTGGACGTGCTGCAGGCCGAGCACGAGCGCGGGCACGTTCACACCGCGTACTTCAAGGACGCGATGGGGGACCGCTTCTACGCCATCTGCAACTGCTGCTCTTGCTGCTGCGGTGGCCTGGAGGCCATGCGGCGCGGCGTGCCGATGGTCGCATCATCCGGCTACGTCGCCGAGGTGGACGAGGCGGCCTGCATCGCCTGCGGCGACTGCGAGAGCGCCTGCCCGTTCGGCGCGATAACGCTGACCGACACTGCGGTCGTGAGCTGGGAGGAGTGCATGGGCTGCGGGGTCTGCGAGGACCAGTGCGAGACGGAAGCGATGCGGCTCGTGCTCGACGAGCGTAAGGGGCTGCCGATGGATGTGCAGGCCATTGGAGTCTAGTAATCAGTGATCGGTAATCAGTAATCAGTCCTTAGCTGCCGATTGCCTGTTACTGATCACTGATCACTGATAACTGATTACTAATTACTGACTACTCACAAACGACCAGCACAATCAAGACGTACGGTGGTGGACCATGCCCGACCTAACCGACCTCTCCCAAGGCGACCTCTTCGCAGCACCGGACCCCATCGTCACGTGCACGACGTTGGACGAGCTGCACGGCCTTATCCGCGACTGCACGAGGTGCGACGAGCTGGCCGAGTGTCGGACGCAGGCGGTGCCCGGTGTAGGCCCGGCGGACGCGCGCGTCGTTTTCATCGGCGAAGCTCCCGGCCGCTGGGAGGACGAGAAGGGCGAGCCGTTCGTCGGCGATGCAGGTGCCTACCTGACCGAGCTGCTGGAGAAGATCGGGCTCAGTCGCTCCGAGGTCTTCATCAGCAACATCATCAAGTGTCGGCCGCCGGACAATCGGAACCCGAAGACGCCGGAGATGGACGCCTGCGCGCCCTACCTGGAGCGGCAGCTGGAGCTCATCAAGCCCGATCTGGTCGTGCTGCTGGGGCGTGTGGCGCTGGAGCGGTTCTTTCCCAGGCAGAAGATCACCGAGGCGGCCGCGAAGCCGCGGCGCCGGATGGTCGGCGCCCGCGAGGTCGCTTTCCTGCCTCTGCTACACCCGGCGTTCGGCATTCGCCGCCAGGACCTGAAGCCGGAGATCGAGCAACAGTTCTGGAAGATCCGCGAGGTTCTGGACGAGCTATAGCCGGCCGCCGCTCCCCGCCCCCGACCCCCGCTACTCGTAGCGCAGCACGGCCAGCCCGGCGCTGGACAGCGAGACCAGCTCGAGCTGTAGGTCGCTCGTCTCGTCCGCGTCGAGATCGACGTACAAGGGGCTCGAGGCGGCCAGCGTCCTGATGATGCCGGACGTGCGCAGCTCGCTGAACGTGAGCGGCTCCGGCTGCAGGAAGTACTCCGACGACCCACCGTCACTCGTAACCAGGATGCTCCGCAGCAGCCACTTCGGGAACTGATAGCGGTTCGCCAGGCCTGGGATGGTGAGGTCGTCAGCCCAGAGCGCGACAGCCCAATCGGCGTAGAGCTTGAAGAAGTCCTCGCCGGTCTGCGCCTCGATGTTGGCGACGCCGTTCGGTGCGGCAGACACGATGTCGCGGAAGATGAAGTCGCCGTACTGGTCGGCAAGCCAGCGCAGGAACAGCCAGGCGGCGCCACGCTCGCCGAGCGTCCCGCTACCCGAGACCACGGTCAGCGAGTTCGAGCCCGGATCCTCGAGAAAGCTGGCGGCGCGATCGAAGTTGGGAGCGTAGAGATTATTGGCGGCATCGGTTTCGCCGGCCGCATCGGCTTCGTCAGCTCCCAGTTCCTCGCCCATGTGGGCGAGCCCCTCGCTCAGCCACAGCTCCTCATTCCCCTGATCGTGGACGAAGATCTTGAAGCGGAAGTTGATCATATGCACGGTCTCGTGAACCATCACGCTCGGGAGCAGCTCGAGCACGCGCGTCCGTTCGCGCGGGTCACTATGTATCCCGCTCGGGTCGGGCACGAGCCCGTAGAACAGCTCGCCGTCGTTCGAGAACTCACAGATGTCGCAGTTCTGCGTAGCGGGGTCGAGCAGGTCGAGCCCGAAGAAGAAGCCGACGACGACGCCGTCGGCGCCGCGCGGCGTGAGCTTGTTGACCGTAGGTGACAATAGAACGATGACGCGGTCGTTGTTGTCGAAGTCGGTCGGTTCGCCGTAGTAGTCGACGTCGGACTCGTAGAGCACCTCGTCGTACAGACCGCCGAGCTCCTCGATATCAGAATCCGTCAGGCCGGGCGAAGGAGCGGCATCGTCGAGATAGAGGAGCGTGTGAGTGCCGATGA
>JASFTY010000317.1:0-5104 GCA_050050535.1 Gemmatimonadales bacterium
ATCCACATGTTCCTCCCGTATCACCGTACCGACGTGAAGCAGGTGCCGGCCGAGGACGAAGTCATGGATGCGCTGCGCAAGTTCGACATCCCGCCGGGCGACTACATGATCCCCCGTGGGATCGGCCCCCAGGATATGAAGAACCCCGCGTTCATCGAGAAGATGAACAAGGGACCGGTCGTCGTTTTCACGGTCATGCCCAGCGGCCCGCCGGCGATGGGTAAGAACCTGGCCCAGTGGTTCGCCTACTGCGTTGTGGTGAGCATCTTCGCCGCCTACATCGCTGGCCGCGCGTTGGGCCCCGGCGCCGACTACCTGGCCGTCTTCCGCTTTGCCGGCTGCACGGCGTTCGTCGGCTACGCATTGGCGATTTGGCAGAACTCTATATGGTGGAAGCGCGCCTGGAGTACGACGGTCAAGTCGACCGTCGACGGGCTGATCTACGGGCTGTTGACTGCCGGCACGTTCGGCTGGCTGTGGCCGTCCTAGCGGCGGCACCGACTTTGCCCTGGCACCTCGACCGAGAGCGCTCTCTCGAGAGCGCTCTCGGCACGATCAGCGGCCTCGGCGTGCGCAAGGAACACGGCGTTCCACCGCGCGAAGTCCACAACTCGATTGCGACACAGCATGTAGGTTATCAACACCCCCGCGTCTACGAGTCGCCGCCGCTCGACCGTAGCGCCCGAGCGACCAGGCCGACCAGCACAAGGACCACCGCCCCCACCCCCAACCCGCGGAGACCGTCCACCGCAACGTGCGCCGCCACACCTTCCTCCGGACGCGTGCTGCCGCCGGTCACGTGCACATACAGGTGGATCCCCGTGCCGAGCAGGGCCCCGATGGCCGCTCCGACGGCCACCCAGCCAGCGCCTGCTTCAGCCCTCGACCACATCGCTGCGAGTCCGCCGAGGACCGCTACACCAGCCGGGACAGGTACGGGCTGGAGGACACTGTCCGCCAGAAACAGCAGCAAGGCCGCGATGACACCGCTCAGCGCGATGCTCCAGAGCCTCTTCATCAATACTCGCGCATGTTCGCCCGGCCGGCTCGCACTTGAATCGTCGGCGGCGACCGGGGTCAGTCCCTCAGTCGCCGCCGCAGAAACTCGACGGCCCGGCCGAACGCATCCGACGCCGCCGCTTCCGAATATGTCGGGCCGTAGGGCGCGTTGAACGCGTGGTCCGCACCGGGATACACGTGCAGCTCTACCTGACCACCCTGCGCTAGCACCGCGTCCCTTAGCTCGTACGCGAAACGCACCGGCACCACACCGTCGGACTCGCCGTGGAGAATGAGCAGCGGAGGAATATCTCGCACCTCTTCTGCAAGAGACTCCGTTCCGCCACCACCGCCACCGAAGTAGTCCACCACCGCCGCGACACCAGGGGCCGAGGAGGCCACCGAAACGGCGAGAAACGCGCCCCGGGAATATCCCACCAGTCCGACCCGCCGACCCGACACGGACGGCAGCGCCTGAAGGTAGGCGACCGCGTTGCGAACCGTCGCCTGCCACTGCGGCCACTTACGCAGCTTCTCCTCCGAGCCGGCCCCCGCGCTCCCCGTCTCGGCGTAGTAATCGAGAGCTAGGGTGACGAAGCCCGAATCCGCGAGAACCCGGGCAGCCTCGGCGTACGCGGGCCGCCAACCCGCTGCGCCCGGTAGCAGGACCACTCCTGGGTGCGGGCCCGGCGCCTCCGGCGTCTCGAGAACGCCCCACACGGCCGGCGACACCCCGGGCCCCGACAGCCGCTCGGGCTCCTGACAGTCTCCAGGCACCGCACGCAACAGCATGCAGGTCATGAGGCCGACTACTGTCAGCCGCATCAGGAACCGTCCCTGCAACGACTGCGTCCCACAGCGAACACCTCAAGCGCTGCCGCCCGACTCCCATCGCCTGCCAGGCGGCCCCGCGGTGGTCCGCTACTGTTCATACGCTGTCACCAGCAAGTCGCTGGAGAACATGGCTGCCGGAGAGATTACCGTCTCGTCCTGCGCAGGCGGCCCGCCGAACCGCTCCTCGATCCTGGACCGCACGACCGGATCGGAAAGATCGAACTCGGCTATCGTTTGCAGTCTCCCAATCTCCAGGTCCAACGCTCGCTTGTAGATCTTCCACACGAGCTCCGAGCAATAGACACGCTCGTCCGACCACTCGAAATAGAGGTCGTAGTGCTTACCCTCGAACTGGCGTCCGACCTCGAGCATCCGCTGCAGCGCTCGATCAGAGAGAAAGACGTCGGCATCGGCCAGGCGTCGAGCGACGAACTGGCCGCCCACACCACGGGCGACCCACTCTGACAGTGGCGTCAGCCTCACCGGCTCAACAGCCTCATATACATAGGGCTCTCCGTCGGTCACGTACACGATGCCCATGTGACTGTATTTGGACCCGGTAACCTTCTGTATGGCTGAACTCTGAGCCGACCGGGAGGTCTGGAAGACTATGTCCCCATTCCGAGGCTCATACTCCGCGGCTGTACCACAACCCTGGATGCCTGCCGCCGCAAGGAGGACAAGCAACGAGCAACTCTTCATCATCTCTTCGACGAGCCCCCTCTGGAACTACGCCCCGGGCAGCAGCCCAAGCTGCATCAGGACCGCAAGATTGTCCCACGATGTCCACGTCTCGACGACCTGGCCGCCCTCGAGGCGATGCATCCCAATGATCGTTACATCGATGCGCCTGTCCGTGGCAGGAAACGGCCCCAACGCTCCGCGTTGCGTGCCAGTCCCCCTCGATCGCCACGCCACGAAGTCACCTTCGCCGATCAGAGACTCCAGCCCCTCGCGGTAGTCCGGAAAAGTCGCCTGATTCGAAACGAGCCATTGGTGCATCGCGTCCCGACCACGTATCTCCTGGAGCTCCGGTGGCATCGCTTGACAGTGACGGACGTAGCCCGGCGCCAGGACATCGGTGAATCCCTCGATGTCCCCCGCGTTCAGGCGCTCCAGCATCCGTTTCACCGTCGCCTTGTTCTCTTCGACTCGATCGCTGGGGCTCGCTCCAGACACCATTCGACAATCCTCCATCGCATGAATGGACTACTCCTAGCACGTCAGGCACCACGATGAACATGGGACACGCGCCGCCCGTCGGGCCGAGATTCGTACCGCCGTAGGTGCCGTACATGGCAACCTTGTCACCCTCGGCAACCAGCATCTCGATCGTCACGCGCTGGTCGGGAAAACTGGCCAGTAACGATTCCTGGAGCCGCTTGAAATCGCCGTCCCACTCCTTGTTGACCTCGAGCTCGGCCGCAGTGGGGCCCCCGCGACAGCTGTCGTCTGCCAGGCTGTCAACAGCCAACGCCCGTCCATCTGAACGAACACGGCCATGTAGCGATACCGTCCGCGGAATTGCTCACCGCCGGGATTCACGCCCTCGCCCGAGGCCGATCCCATCGCCACCACCACCTCACCGTGAACCTGGACCACGTCGTTGGCGAATCGAAAATCCTCGAACTCTACTGCACCCCTGCGCAGCTCCTCCAGCATTTGCTCACGAGTACTGACGCGCCCCGCCGCGCTCGTGAACACGTAGTCAGGGGCCAGATATCGATCGTAGACGTCAGCCGCGTCACCACGCACCACCGCTTCGGCGAGCTCCCTGATTATGCCCTCAACCGCGGCGACGACGGCCGCCCTTTCAGCCTCCGAAACCTCGTGCTCTTCTGCCAGTGAGCACGCCAAGATGAGCACCGATAACAAGGCAACCACAGATGTCCTGATCATGCACACACCTCAGCCTCAACCAGCAGCCCAGCGGACCGCCGCCACACCAGCGCCACGACGCAACGAACAGAGCCGACCGCCCCTGTCAGAACTGGACATGAATCATGTTGTAGACGCGCAAACGGTTCGCGATCCTGATGTCCCGCACCAACCGCTTGCTCCAATCGGCTCTCGGTTGCACCCTGGAGAACATGGAGTACTCGTCTATCACCTTGATCGTACCCACCCACCGCCTCAGATGAGCGGCTCGTTTCAAGTGCCACCTCAGCCGCGCTGCCGACTGCATACGCCCTGCTCTGTGCATCATCCAGTTCGTCAACACCAGCCACAGCCGACGCGAGATTGCATCGAAGATGAAATGCGATGATCGGTACGCGCCGGCCAGCGCCCGGAACAAGCTTTCGACCTCGGTGGCCTCGAAGTAGAACAAGACTCCGGCGGAAACGAAGAGAATCGGCCGCCCCTTCGCCTGCTCGTCCACCTCGTCCATCCAGCTGAAATCGAGCACAGAGCTGCCTATCGATATCTCCCGATCCAAATCAGGAATCAGCCGCCGCCGCAAGGCAACTACATCCGGGAGTTCGATGTTGATCCATAGCACACTTCCGTTATCGACCCGGCGAAAGGTCGTATCCAGACCCGCGCCGATATTGACCACCGCAGCGCCGGGACTGTCGCCAAGGAATTCGCGGACCGCGCTGTCGAAGCTCCAAGCCCGAAGCGTCCAGCCGAGCTGATCGTTTGCCGTGTGCCGCCCATGCTCGAGCTTCGAGAAGTCGTAGTCGATCCTCGCGACCATGTCCCTCGCATGAGTGTCGCCTAGAATCGGCTGACCCTTCTCCGCGTCCCGTGCGCGGGCCAGCAGAGGCAATAACAGGGTCTGCTCAACCGCACCGAGGTCGATCTTGGCGTCTCGGTCAATCACGTGGCCTCCTCACGTGCAGCGCTGCCCCGCAAGGCCGCCTTCCAACCCCACGACCGTCGTGCTCAGGAACCAGGTGGTGGAGCGTTCGAGTTGGCAATCGCGCGCCACACTTTGAGCGAACCGTCGGGCTGGCGCCGAAAGACAAGGAGAAACTTGGCACCCAGCGACATCGAGCTACCCCCGGCCTTCGGCGTCAGTGTTTCAGAGGCGTTTCCTCGAGCTATCACGACATCCCCAAAGGTGTGAGTCTCCAGCACCTCGTGCGTCATCTCTATGTCAAACGTGCCGTAGAAGTTGGCGTACCATTCGCGCACAGCCTGCTTCCCTACGACGACAGGCTCACTCGGCGGCATCCACACGACGTCATCCATCGAGTACGATAGAAAAGCCTCCAGATCGCTCTCCCGCGCGCACCGGTCGAACTCGGCTACCATGTCGGAAACGACT
>JASFTY010000318.1:0-5103 GCA_050050535.1 Gemmatimonadales bacterium
GAACGTTTACACGCGGGTTGGGACGGCCGGCGGCGTCCACGATCTCCAGCATGACGCGGTTCTGCTCGGTCGCCGTGAGACGTTGAAACGGCCGGCGATACAGTCGGTTGGAATAGCCTTCGACCAGCGCATCGAACGCCGGCGCCCGAGCCTTGAGGCGACGCGCTCCCGCCCGGCCCAGATCGCTCGACCGCGCCCGGGCCATCTCCATGATCTCGTTCCGCATCTGATAGGCCGCTTCCGCAGCTTGAGTCGCGGTGAGCCGGCCGCTCTCGTGCGCGGCGCGAATCTCTCTGGAGAATTCGGCTGTCCGCCTGATGTACTCCTGCCGAACGCGGGCGTCCTTAGTGAAGCGGTACGCGAAGTTCAGAGCCTGAACCTCGACCTGCTGGAGGGCGTTGCGGACCCGCGGATCCTTCTCGCGCTTGGGCACTCGTCTTCTCCCTCGACCGAGTCGCCGGCTGCCGCCGCCCGCCTAGCCCGTCACGTGTCGAATCTCGAGATACCGCTTCCGCCAGGGCAGTCCGGGTCGGCCGACGCCGGGCGCGGTGCGAAGCTTCCAGCGGCGCGGCTTGTCCCGGACCCGGAGCTCGAACCGCTGGTCGCCGGCAAAGGCGAAACGAACACAACCTCCCGGCCCTGCCGCAATGTCCCGCACGGGGCCCGGAACATAGGTGCCGCCGATCTCCGCCCGGTCCCGCACTTCCAGCGCATCGCTGAGCAGGTAGACGTGGAGAATCTCCTCGAACGGCGTGTCGTCGGACAGCATCAGCAGGTAGCGGCCATCATCCAGGCGGAACGCGGCCTCCAGCCGGACGCCCTCCAGGATCAGATCGCTCGGCTGACCGTGCCGCTTCAGTCGGGATCGCAGCGGCGGATCGCCACCGGGGCGCTCCAGCGGTTCGAGGGCAAACTCCTGGGCAGGTCGCATTGGCGGGCGCGCTCCCCGATCTCCTTGCAGTAGAGCTAGCCGAGGTCTCAACAATAGGTCGGCGAGGGTGCCGGGTCCAGCGCAGGCAGCAGTTCCAGCCCACGCCTGGTGACCTTCAGCGCTCTTTCCCCTGGCGACTTTCCGGGACTCCGTGGGCCCTGACGAGCGACATCGCACGACTGGATCCGTCTTCACGTCACAGGCTTTCGCCACGCCAGATGCCCGGGCGCGCGCCTCAATCCTTTCGCCGCCAGCTCTCCATCTGCAATATCAAATCGGCAGTCCACCATCGCGTCGGGTCGCCCGATCGCCTGTAGGCCGAAAGGAAGATTCGAAAGGAGCGACGCATGACCGAGCAGCACCTTGGAATCTTCCTGCTCCAGGTCCTCCTGCTGCTGGGCTTGGCTCGGGGCCTCGGCGAGGTGCTGCGACGTTTGGGGCACCCACCCCTCGTCGGCGAGATCGCCATCGGGCTCTTGCTCGGACCGACGCTGCTCGGCCGGGCCTGGCCGGCGCTGCAGAGCGCCCTCTTTCCGCCCGACCCGATCCAGTTGGCGATGCTCGACACCGTCGCCTGGTTGGGCGTGCTGTTCCTACTGCTGGAGACCGGCCTCGAGGTCGACGTGTCGGCGGCCTGGCGCCAGCGGGGGCCGGCGCTGCGGATCGGTGTGATCGGCGTGCTGGTTCCCCTCGCCTTCGGTTTCGGCTTCTCGCTGATGCTCCCCGGGCACTATATGCCCGATCCCGGTGTCCGCATTCCCTTCGCTCTCTTTCTCGGCACGACGATGGCGATCAGCGCGATGGTGATCATCGCCCGCGTCCTGCACGACCTGGACCTGGTGAAGAGCGACCTGGGGCTGGTGACATTGTGCGGCTACGCGGTCAACGACGTCTTAGCCTGGGTCATCTTGGCTGTCGTGCTCGGCATGGCGACGCCGCTCGGCGTGCAACTGGGCTCGGTGGCGCTATCGCTAGTCGTGGCGATCGCCTTCACCGCATTCTGCCTGACCTGGGGGCTGCGCGGGGTGGATCGCGCCATCGCCTACGTGAGCGAGCGGCTGCCCGATCAGCCGGGCGCCGTTCTGAGCCTCGTCAGCTGCGTGGGCCTGGCGTGCGGCGCCCTCACCCAGCGCGTCGGCTTGACAGCGCTGTTCGGGTTCTTCCTCGCCGGGATCATGGCCGGAGAGTCACATGCGCTCAGCGAACGCACGCGGAACGTCGTCAGCCAGATGGTCCACTCGGTGTTCGTGCCCCTCTATTTCGCGGGCATCGGCCTACAGTACGATTTCGTCGCCGATTTCGACTGGTTCATCGTGACCTTCGTGACGGTGATCTCCATCGCCACCAAGTTCGGCGGCGCCTGGCTAGGAGCTCTGGGGACTGCGCTCTCCCGTGAGGACCGGATCTTTGTGGGGATCGCCTTCACGCCGAGCGGTGTGACGGGGATCGTCGTCGCCGACCTGGCGCTCGAGCACGGGATCCTCACCACCGAGGTCTTCGTCGGGATAGTAGTCTCTGCGATCGTCTCGTCGCTGCTCGTCGCGCCCTGGCTGTCCTGGTCGATCCACCGTCGCAAGGCGGTCAATGTGCTCGCCTTCTTCGCGCGCTCGGCGACCGTGCCCGACCTGGGCGGCACCACGCGCTGGGAGGTCATCGACGAGTTGTGCGGCCGCCTAGCGGGTCAGGCCGGGACGACCGGTGTCGGGGAGTGCGCGGCGGCGGTTCGGCAACGTGAAGAACTTCAGGGGACGGGCACGGGTGGTGGCGTCGCGATCCCCCACGCCCGCATGCCGAACCTGAAGCGGCCGGTGCTGGCCTTCGGCCGCTCGGTCGCCGGGGTGGAATGGGACGCGCCTGACGGACTCCCAGTACACCTCGTCTTCCTGCTGCTGAGTCCCGAGCGCGAGAGCGGCCTGCAACTCCAGATCCTGGCGGCGCTGGCAAGTGGACTGGCCGAGCCCACCGTGCGTGAGCGACTGATTCATGCCAAATCGGACGCCGACACGATTGCGGCACTCGACGCGGCGCTCCGCTCTCAGACGATCAGCAGGGTTACCTCGACCTAGCGGAGGGCCCGGGATTCGAACCCGGAAGGGGTTTCCCCCGGCGGTTTTCAAGACCGCTGCCTTGCCGATTAGGTCTAGCCCTCCGTGCATCGAAACGTAACGACTCGGCGGTTTGATGGGTACCCTTGGCACAGCGGTCCCAGCCCCGGAATCGTGCCGCTCCGGGGGTCCCTGCCCGCTGGGGCGACGCTTCTGGTCAGGGGCCGGCAACGACCGTAAGTTAGGGCGATATTCGGGGCCGAGCGGTGAACGGCCCTTTTCTTCTTGTTGGGCGTTTCCTTCGCTCGATGTCCGCTGACAGGGGCCATATGAACTGGACCGCAATAGGAGCGGTTGGAGAGTTTCTGGGCGCGCTCGGTGTCATCGTGACGCTCATTTACCTAGCCCGCCAGATCCGCCAGCACACGGTGGCTACGCAATTGGCCACGTCCCACTCCATCGCCACTGCCGCTCGCGACTGGAACCGACCGCTGCTGCTCGACCCGGAGTTGGCCTGGACGTTCCAAGTGGGCACGGAGGATCCGTCGCAGCTCGACGAGAAGGAGCAGGCACGGTTCATAGAGCTCTGCTTCTCGTTGCTCCGGATGTTCGAGGACGCGCACTACCAATACCATCACGGAGCCTTGCACGCAGATGTCTGGAGGGGCTACGAGAAGCTCTACGCCGCCTATGCGAAGGCGCCGGGCTTCCAGTGGTACTGGAAGGAGCGACGGGACACGTTCCGACCGGAGTTCCGTGAGTTTATTGACGGATATGGATCGCCCGAAGTGTCCCGATGGGGCGAGATGAAGCCGAGGTCCGGTTAAGGCCCTCGCCGGCTACACTGCCTTCTCGATAAAGGCCAGCGCCACCGAGTCCAGTGGCCTGCCCATCTCTCGTGCCACCGACGGAGACGCGTCTCCGAACGACGACCGTCGGGTCACTCGAGGTCGCGTCGCAAGCGCTCGTACTCCTCCTTGTCGATCTCGCCGCGGGCGTAGCGCTTCTTTAGAATATCGAGTGCGGATTCCCGTGAGCCGCTCTGGCCGGCGCCCGAGAGACGCATTATAGCGACGACGACCAGGACGATGAGCGCGATACCGAGCAGCCACCAGAGTGCCATGCCCCACCCCCAACCGTCCATCATGTGATCCGTCCAATCTTGTGCGATCGTGAGCAGATACAAAGTTCCCTCCAGCACGTGTCGATCGATTTGTGTGTCAGCGATGATAGCTGGTCAGCCGCCAACGGGGCCCGAGGCGGCCGCTGCGCGGAGAAACGAAAGGTGGCCTCGAGAGGAGGGCCTACATCTTCTTCTTGAGCAACTCCGCCGCCGCCGCCGAGTCGCCGCGCGCCATCTCGCCGCCGGGGATCGTGTCGAGCATCGAGTCCATCGTCGCCTGGCTGGAGAGCGCCCGCATGACGGCGGCGCTGTCCGGCATCTCGACCCGCTCCGGCATGTCGCGCTCGCGACCGCAGGCGACGGCGAGCGCGACCGCTCCGGCGAGCGGCAGCAGCATCCTTCTCATACGCCGCCGAACCAGGGGTAGCCCTGGTCCTCCCAGTAGCCGCCGGACCGTTCGGCCTCGAAGGTGATCCGGGTCAGGTACTTGGTCAGCTTGTAGCCGAGCTTGTGGGGCGCGTAGAGTCGGAGCGGTGCGCCGTGGTCGGGCATGAGGTCGCGACCGTTGAAGCCGTAGGCGAGGATGGTCTCGGGGTGCATGGCGGATTCCATGTCCCAGCCGTTGTAATAGCCGGCGTCGAACGAGTCGAAGCGCACGAAGCGAGCTTCCGGCAGCACGCCCGCCCGCTCGGCGATCGCCCGGAAGGGTACGCCGGTCCAGGTGGCGATGGCCGACCAGCCCTCGACGCAGTGGTGCTTCACGGTGTAGGTGACGGACTCGAACGCGCGTATCTCGTCGAGCGAAAGCGTCAACGGCGTACGCACCAAGCCGCCCACCTCGAGCCGCCACGTATCGGGCTCGGCGAGCCTCGGTGTCATCCCGCTGATGTGGTAGGCCGGGAAGCTACGCGAGCGGTCGTTCGGGTCGTACTTGGGTGCGCGCCGGCTGCCCGAGAACAGGAGCTGACTCACCCAATCGTTGAACCGGCTGACCCCACTCAGCA
>JASFTY010000319.1:0-5102 GCA_050050535.1 Gemmatimonadales bacterium
TCGGCCGCATCAGGCGCTTGCTGGAAGAGCTCGGGCTCGCCGACAGAACGCTCATCATCTTCACCAGCGACAACGGCCCGACGTTCAACGGCGGGACCGATTCGGAGTTCTTCAACAGCGCCGGTCCGCTCAGAGGACTGAAGACGCAGCTCTACGAAGGCGGGATCCGTGTTCCGCTGATCGCCTGGTGGCCGGAGCGGATCGAGGCCGGCCGCACGTCGGACCACGTCTCCGCGTTCTGGGACTTCCTGCCGACCTTCGCCGAGCTCACCGGAACGGAGGTCCCGGTCGAGGTCGATGGGCGGTCGCTCCTGCCCATACTGCTCGGGCGGCCCGGCGAGCAGGTACCGCACGAGTACCTCTACTGGGAGTACCATGGGCGCCAGGCGGTGCGGCTGGGTGACTGGAAGGGCTATCGTGCGAGCGTCGACGATGCGATCGAGCTCTACGACCTTGCGACTGACATCGGCGAGCTCCGGAACGTCGCAGACCTCCATCCCGATGTCGTCGCATGGATCGCCGAGATAATGCAGAGCGGCCGGACCGAGTCGCAGCTGTTCCCGCTGGTCAGGAGCCCGCGATAGCCCTCACGACCCCGAGCGAGGAAAAGACCATGCGCACAGCCCTAATCGCCGTCTCGCTGATCGCGCTGGCGGCCTGCGATCGCGCCGGGCCGCCCAACATCGTGTTCATCTTCGCCGACGACCACGCCAGCCACGCGATAGGCGCCTACGGCTCGCGGCTGGGCGAGACGCCCAACATTGACCGGCTGGCTCGGGAGGGGATGCTGTTCCGCAGCGCCTTCGTCACCAATTCCATCTGCGCGCCCAGCCGTGCCGTGATACTGACAGGTAGGCACAGCCACCTGAACGGCGTAATGACCAACCGGGAGCGCTTCGACAGCACCCAGGTGACTTTTCCCAAACTGCTACAAGCGGCCGGCTACCAGACGGCGATCATCGGCAAATGGCACCTGAAGAGCCCGCCGACCGGCTTCGACTATTGGGACGTCCTCCCCGGTCAGGGTACCTACTACAACCCCGATTTCCGGACCGCCGCCGGCGTCGTCGAGCATACCGGCTACGTGACCGACATCATCACCGACAAGGCACTGGAATGGCTCGAGAGCGGCCGCGATCCCGAGAAACCGTTCCTGCTCATGTACCAGCACAAGGCGCCGCACCGGCGCTGGGAGCCCGGACCCGAGCAGCTGGCACTCTACGACGATGTCACCATCCCCGAGCCGGCCACACTGTTCGACGACTACTCGCGCCGGGCGAGCCCCGCGGCCAATCAGGAGATGACGATCGCCCGGCACCTTTATGAAGGCGACCTCAAGCTCGTACCGCCGAGCCAGCTCAACGACGAGCAGCTCGCACGCTGGAACGCCGCCTACGAGCCCAAGAACGAGGCGTTCCGTGACGCGAACCTCACCGGTGCCGAACTCGTGCGCTGGAAATACCAGCGCTACATGAAGGACTATCTGCGCACCATCGCATCGATCGACGACAACCTGGGCCGCGTGCTCGACTACCTCGACCGGTCCGGCCTCGCCGAGAACACCGTGGTCATCTACAGCTCCGACCAGGGGTTCTATCTCGGCGAGCACGGCTGGTACGACAAACGCTGGATGTACGAGGAATCGCTGCGCATGCCGCTGATCGTGCGCTGGCCGCGTGCAATCGAGCCGGGATCGGAGAACTCGGACCTGGTCCAGAACCTCGACTTCGCCGAGACGTTCCTCGACCTGGCCGGCCTCGAGGCGCCGCCGCAGATGCAGGGCCGCAGCCTGCTGCCGCTGCTGCTCGGCGAGACGCCCGACGATTGGCGTGACGCGATCTACTACCACTACTTCGAGTATCCCGCCGTCCACATGGTGCGCCGCCACTACGGCGTACGCACCGCCCGGTACAAGCTGATCCACTATTACGAGATCGACGAATGGGAGCTGTTCGACCTCGAGAACGATCCGCACGAGCTCACGAGCGTGTACGCCGAACCCGACTACGCGGATGTCGTGCTACAGCTCAAAGAAACGTTGCGCGCGCTTCGAGCACGCTACGACGTTCCGGAGCAGGACCCCGTTCCTTATCCCGAGCGTTGAGTCGTGCCACCTCCCACATACTGTGACAGGCAGGGGTGTGCCATGAACAAGCAGAGCTATGTCAGCTGGCTACTGGCCCTCACGGCGATCGCCTGGTGGGGCTGCGCTGCCGAACCGCCGGCCGCGCTGCTGGAGTTCGGCATCTCGTTCGATCAGTCTGTGGGCGCCGAGCCGCTGGACGGCCGAATCCTGCTGATCCTGACGACACGCGAGGACCCGGAGCCCAGGTTCCAGGTCACCTCCGGTCTCGGAGCCGCCCAGGTATTCGGCATCGACATCGACGGGCTGGCCCCGGGGACGGAGGCGGTAATCGACGCAGACGTCTTCGGCTTCCCGCACGCGAGCATCTCCGACGTCTCGCCCGGCGAGTACTACGTGCAGGCCGTGCTGCACGAGTACTCGACGTTCCATCTGGGCAACGGCAAGACCGTCAAGCTCCCCATGGACCGTGGTGAGGGGCAGCACTGGAATCGCGCGCCGGGCAACCTTTACAGCGCCACCCGGCTGCTGCGCGTGGACCCGCAGCGGGCGGAGCGGCTGACGATCGTGCTCGACCAGGTGATGCCGCCGATCCCCGAGCCCGAGGACACAAAGTACGTCAAGCACATCAAGATCCAGAGCGAGCTACTCAGCGAGTTCTGGGGCCGACCGATGCACCTCGGCGCCCACGTCCTGGTGCCCGAGGGCTACGACGAGCATCCGGAGGCCCGTTACCCAATCGCCATCTTCCACGGCCACTTCCCGTACGACTTCGGCGGCTTCCGCACCGAGCCGCCCGATCCGAATCTCGAGTGCACCTACAGCGCGCGCTTCCGCGTCGACTGCTACAACCGGATCCAGCAGCAGGAGGCTTACGACTTCTACCGGCAGTGGACGAGTCCGGACTTCCCGCGCCTGCTGATCGTCGAGGTCCAGCACGCGAACCCCTACTACGACGATTCCTACGCCGTGAACTCGGCCAACCTCGGACCCTACGGCGACGCCATCACCTACGAGCTGATCCCGTACATCGAGGAGCGCTTCCGTGGGATCGGCGAAGGCTGGGCGCGCTTCCTCTACGGCGGCTCGACCGGCGGCTGGGAGGCGCTGGCCGTGCAGGTTTTCTATCCCGACGAGTACAATGGCACGTTCGCCGCCTGCCCGGATCCCATCGATTTCCGCGCCTACACGCTGGTGAACATCTACGAGGACGAGAACGCCTACTACATGGCCGGCCAGTTCAAGCATGTCGAGCGACCCGGCCACAGGAACTGGTTGGGCGAGGTGGACCGCACGCTGAGGGACTTCAACCACCTGGAGCTGGTGCTCGGCACCAAGAGCCGCTCCGGCGACCAGTGGGACATCTGGGAGGCGGTCTACTCGCCGATGGGCGACGACGGTTACCCGCAGCGCATTTGGGACAAGTACACAGGCGAGATCGACCACGAGGTCGCCGAGCACTGGAGGGAGAACTACGACCTGCGCTACATCATGGAGCGCGACTGGGCGACGCTGGGCCCGAAGCTCGAGGGCAAGCTCCATATCTACTGCGGCGACATGGACAACTACTACCTGAACAACGCCGTCTACCTGACGGAGGAGTTCCTCGAGAGCACGACCGACCCGTACTACAACGGTGAAGTCGACTACGGCGACCGGGCCGAGCACTGCTGGAACGGCGACCAGGAGAACCCGAACCACATCTCGCGGCTGCGCTACAACACGATGTACCTGCCGAAGATCCTGGCGCGGATCGAAGAGTCGGCGCCGCCGGGCGCCGATCTGACCAGCTGGAGGTATTGACCCCGGATCCGGGGGTGGGGGTTGTCGGGGCGAGTGATCTCGCTCCGGCGCCCCGGCTCAGACCCGCCTCAGAAACTGCCGGACCGCGCGCCTCGTAGAGCTACGTGTGCGGTACGCCCCGACCGCAGCCCTAAGGACTACCGGGATGAGAGTCGCACCCTCCTCGCGCATCGTTCTATCCGCTGCGATGGCTAGCGCTATCGCGACCGCCAGCGCCTGCTCCGGCGATCCCGTATCGAGCGACGTCGATCTCAACGGCCTCGAGTACGTGACACCCGAAGAGGTCGGTTTCTCGTCGGCCGCCATCGCCGAAGCCAGGGCATACTTCGACCAGATTGGATCGGCAGCAGTCGTTGCGCTGTACGACAACAAGATCTTCGTCTCGTGGGGCGAGGTCGACAGGAAGTTCTGGTGCCACTCGATCAGAAAGGCGTTCCTGAGCGGGCTGTACGGCATCTACATCGGCCGCGGGGCCATCGACACGACCAAGACGCTAGAGCAACTGGACATCGACGACATTCCGCCCAGCCTCACCGCCGACGAGAAGCAGGCCAGAATCGCCGACCTGCTGAAGTCCCGCTCGGGTGTGTATCACCCGGCCGCGGCGGAGGCCCCCGAGATGGAGGCCGCGCGGCCCGAGCGTGGCAGCCATCCGCCGGGCACCTTCTTCTACTACAACAACTGGGACTTCAACGTGGCCGGCGTCATCTTCGAGCAGGAGACGGGGGTCGGGATCTTCGAGGCCTTCAAGCAGGAGATCGCCGACCCGATCGGCATGCAGGAGTTCCTGGTCAGCGACGGCCAGTACCAATACGAGCCTGAAAAGTCGATGCACCCCGCCTACCCCTTCCGGATGACCGCCATCGACATGGCGAGGTACGGGCTGCTCTACCTGAGGAACGGCCGGTGGAACGGCACGCAGATCATCCCGGAAGACTGGATCGCCGCGAGCACGACGGCGTACTCGATAGAGGACCCAGAGTCCGGGGTCGGCTACGGGATGATGTGGTACGTAGTACCGGCGGACTTCCCGATCTTCGGGCCAGGCTTCGCACACTCGGGGGCCGGCGTGCACCTGCTGCTCGTCCTGCCGGAAGACAACCTGGTAATCGTCCATCGGGTCAATACCTATGAACCCTGGACCATCACGGGCGAGGACTACCTGCCGCTGATCGGAATGATCGTCGACGCACGCATCGAGAACTAAGTCACTCGG
>JASFTY010000320.1:0-5099 GCA_050050535.1 Gemmatimonadales bacterium
CTATACCTTCGTGATGAGGGAACGATTCGACGAGGCCGAGACGCTCCTAAACGAGGCGGTCCGCCTCGACCCCCTCTCACCGCTCAAGAACGTCTGGCTGGCGCACCTGCACACCTATACAGGAGCGCCTGAAAAAGGCGTGTCAATAATGGACCGCGTGCTCCGTAGCGATCCGCAGGTCTTTGTCGCCCGTTACCAGCGGGGTCTTTGCCACATGACTGCCGGCAACCTGAGAGAGGCGGCGAGCGATTTCGATGAGGCGATCGCGAGCTTCGGCCGGGTCATCCTTCCCGTCGCCCTCAGAGGAGTCGTCCATGCGTTCAGCGGTGAGACCGAGAGCGCGCGGCAGATCCTCGAGGAGCTCCGCTTGCGAGCGACGGAAGAATACGTGGATCCATACTACCTCTTCACTCTCCGCCTCAGTATCGACGGGTTCGACGCGGCCTTCCCGTATCTCGAGCAAATGCTCGAGGTGCGGTCGTTTCTCGTAGGCTACCTCCGGGTCGTGCAGCGCTATAGGGAACTTCGCTCGGACCCGCGCTTCATGAACGCGCTACGCACGGTCTGGCCCGATGACTTCTAGGACTCGCAGCTTCCTGGCCGAGCTCAAGCGGCGCAAGGTCGTCCGCGTCGCGGTGGTCTACGTCATCGTCGGGTTCGGCGTGATCGAGGGCGGCCAGCTCATCTTCGATGCCCTCGAGTTCCCGCGCATCGCCTGGCAGTTCGTCGTCGTCCTCACCATCCTCGGCTTCCCCATCGCCCTGGTCCTCGCCTGGGCGCTGGAGCTCACCCCGGAAGGGATCCGAGTCACGCCACCGGCCGAGCCGCCCGAGGTCGCCGCAGCCGGCGATGAGGCAACTCCCGGCGCCCCGGCCGCCGAGCCCGATAAGCCCGTACCGGTGCGGCGCCCAACCGACGACCGACCCTGTGTCGTCGTCCTGCCGTTCGCCAACCTGAGCGGCGACCCGGAGAACGAGTTCTTCAGCGACGGCGTCACCGAGGACATCATGGCGCGGCTGGCCGGGATCCGCGGGCTGCGCGTCATCTCGCGCACCACCGCCATGACCTACAAGGGCTCGCAGCGCAACCTGCCGCAGATCGCCGCCGAGCTGGGCGCGCAGGCCGTGGTCGAGGGGACGGTGCGGCGCTCCGCCGACCGGGTGCGGGTCACGGCGCAGCTCATCGCCGCCGAGCGCGACGAGCATCTCTGGGCCGAGACCTACGACCGGGTGCTGGAGGACGTGTTCGCCGTGCAGAGCGACGTGGCCGAGAACATCGCCAAGGCGCTTCATGCGGAACTGACCCCGGGCGAGCGTGAGCGGCTGCATCGCAAGCCGACGGAGAACCTCGAGGCCTACGACCTCTGGTTGAAGGGCATGCGCATCGGGGAATCGCTCAACCCCGAGGGGCTGCGGCAGGCGGAGCAATACTTCCATGGGGCCATCGCACTCGACCCCGGCTACGCCCGGGCCTACGCCGGGCTCGCGTTGACGTTAGGGATCCACGGATTCCTCGGGAACGTCGAACCCGCCGAGCTGTTCCCGCGGGTGAAGGCGGCGGCGCAGGAAGCGCTCAGGCTCGACCCCGGCCTCGGCGAAGCCCACACCGCCCTGGCATTCGTGGCGTTCTGGCACGATTGGGACTGGGCAAAGGTGGAGAGCGAGCTCGAGACGGCCCTGGAACTCGACCGGGACGACCCCTGGGCACACGGGTACCGGGGCTGGTCCTTCATGTTTACGGAGCGCTTCGCAGAAGCCGAGGCGTGTCTGGACGAGGCGCTGCGCCTCGACCCTCTGTCTCCGCTGCGAGCCATGTTCCTGGCCCAGGTGTACGGCTACACGGGTAGACTGGAAGAGGGTATCGCCACCCTCGACCGCATGTTGCGCCACGATCCGCATCTTCTCGCTATCCGTTTCTGGCGGGCTCTTCTCCATGGGTATGCCGGCAACCTCGCCGCGGCAGTGAGCGATTGCGATGCGGCGATCACGACTTTCGGGCCACTCATCACTACCGTGGGCATTAAAGGAATCGTCCTTGGGCTGAACGGCGATACAGAGCAGGCGCGGCAGGTCTTCGAGGAGTTACGCTCTCGAGCCACGGATGAGTACGTGGATCCATACTTCCTCTTCGCTATCCGTCTGCTTCTCGACGGGTTCGACGCGGCGCTCCCGTATCTCGAGCAGACTGTCGAGAAGCGCTCGGTTTTCGTCGGCTACCTGCGAGCCGCGCCGCGCCATAAGCAACTGCGCTCCGACCCGCGCTTCATGAATGCGCTGCGCACGATCTGGCCCGGTGACTTCTAGCGTTGGGCGACGCTTGCCCTCCCCATTCCTGCAGCGGCATCTTTGAGCGACTCGTAGCCCCGAGCCGATCGCCGACAGCCAATGACCTCCCTTCTTCAAAGACTCCGCGAGCGCAAGCTCTTCCAGTGGGCGCTGGCCTACCTGGCCGGTGCCTGGGTCCTCTTTCAGGGCATCGAGATCATGGCCGAGCCCTGGGAGCTGTCCCCGGGCTTCCAGAGGACCGTCCACCTGCTCGTCGCCGTGGGCTTCCTGGTGACACTGGTGCTGGCCTGGTACCACGGCGAGCAGGGGCGGCAGCGGGTGAGCGGCGCCGAGCTACTGATCATCGCGCTACTGCTGGGGCTGGGCGCTCTGCTGATCCGCATGTACCGGCCGGAAGAAGCGGCCGTCCCCGGGGCGCGAGGCGGCGAGACGGCCGCGCGACCACCGGATGGCGCGATCCGTTCACTCGCCGTGCTCCCCCTCGCCAATCTGATGGGCGATCCGGAGCAGGCGTACTTCGTCGACGGCCTGCACGACATCCTGATCGGCGAGCTGGGGGATCTCTCGGAGCTCACGGTCATCTCGCGCACCTCGGTGATGCGCTACCGGGACACCGAACGTCAGATGGCTGAGATCGCCACCGACTTGGGCGTCGACGCGTTGATCGAGGGGAGTGTCTTCCGCTCCGGCGACACCGTACGAGTCAATGTCCAGCTCATCCGTGGCGCACCGGAAGAGCACCTCTGGCGGGAAGTCTACGAGGGGCCACTGAGCGAGGCGCTCAGCCTGCAGACGCGGGTCGCCGAGGCGATCGCCCATGAGATCCGGCTCGCCCTCTCACCGGGTGAGGCCGAACGGCTGGCCCGACGCACCGAAGTCGATCCGGCGGTCCAGGAGGCGTACCTGCGCGGCCGGGCGCTCTGGCGAACGCGGTCGCCGGACGCGATGGCTCGCGCGCTGACCTACCTGGAGGACGCGGTAGCGGCGGACTCGACGTTCGCGCTCGCCTGGTCCGCCCTGGCCGACGTGTACACGATGGCGAGTTTCTACGGCGGCCTGGACATCAGCGCCTCTGAGGCACACCGCCGCGCGGAGCGGAACGCGAGACGCGCGATCGAGCTCGATCCCGATCTGGCGGAGGCGCACGCCGCCGTGGCGGGCGCGCACCATTGGGGCGCCTGGGACGTGGAGACGGCGGAGCGCGAGCTGCGACGCGCACTCGAGCTCAACCCGAACCTCGCCCAGGCACACAATTGGCTGGGCGACGTACTCAATGCCAGAGGCAGCCCCGAGGAGGCGCTCGTCGAGTTCCGGAGGGCCCGCGACCTCGATCCCTTCGCACCGCTGATGAACCGCGACCTCGCACGGTGTCTGATGTACCTCGGCCGCTGCGAGCACGCGATCGAGGCGACCCACTACGCCGTCGAGCTGGATCCGCGTCACGCCGAGGCGTACAGGGTGCTCCGCGAATGCTACCGGACCACCGGGCGCCTGGATGAAGCCGCCGAGGCCGCCGCCAGGAGGTTTCAGGAGCTCGGCAGAGCGGAGGCCGCCGAGGGCCTGCGCGCCGCCTACGACTCAGCCGGTTGGACGGGCCTGCTCGAGTTCGAGGCGGAGTTCTACCGAGGCGTGCCGTCGTACTACGAGGCGGCACTCAAGTACGCAGAGCTGGGACGGGTCGACGAAGCGTTCGATGCGCTGTTCGCCGCGGTCGAGGCGCGGGAGCCGAGATGCTTGACCCTCAAGGTCGAGCCCGGCTTCGAGCCGCTGCGCTCGGATCCGCGCTGGGAAGAGTTGCTCCGCCGGGCCGGGTTCTAAACCATGAGAGTCAAGGGATTCCTCGCCGAACTGAAGCGCCGCCGCGTGACACGCGTCGCGGTCGTCTACGCGGTGGTGACCTTCGCGGTCCTGCAGGCCGCCGACATCATCGTACCGGCACTGCAGCTCCCCGAATGGACGCTGACGTTGCTGGTCGTCCTAACGCTCCTCGGCCTCCCCATATCGCTGGTACTGGCCTGGGCCTACGACCTCACGCCGGAGGGCGTGAAGCGGACGGCGGCGGCCGAGCCGCAGGGCGCGCCTGAGCACCGCGTGCGTCCGCCGAGGCGCGCCGCGCCCGCTGCTACCGCCGTCATGCTGGCGGCGGTGCTAGTCGTCGCCGGCTCGGTCTGGTGGGTCGTGCGGCCGGCGCCGCGCGAGATCCGCGCGCTCGCCGTGCTGCCGCTGGCCAACCTGATGGGCGACCCGGAACAAGGCTACTACGTCGACGGCCTGCACGAAGCGATGATCGGCGAGCTGGCGGGGATCTCGGAGCTCACGGTCATCTCGCGCACCTCGGTCATGCGCTACCGGGACACCGATCGCTCGTTGGGCGAGATCGCCGGCGAACTGAACGTGGACGCGTTGATCGAGGGGAGCGTCTTCCGGGCGGGTGACAGTGTGCGAGTCACGGTTCAGCTGATCCGCGGCTCCCCGGAGGAGCATCTCTGGCAGGACCGCTACGACGGTAGGTTGAGCGAGGCGCTCGCCCTTCAGACGCGGGTCGCCGAGGCGATCGCCCACGAGATCCGGCTGGCCCTGTCGCCGCGCGAGGCGGAGCGGCTGGCCCGGCGCACCGAGGTCGACCCGGCGGCCCAGGAGGCTTACCTGCGGGGGCGGGCACTGTGGCGGACGCGGTCGCGGGAGGGGATGCGCCGCGCCGTGCCCTATCTGGAGGAGGCGGTGGCGACGGACCCGACGTTCGCGCTGGCCTGGTCCGCCCTGGCCGACGCATACACGCTGGGCACGGACTATCGTGCGTTGGATCTACCTGTG
>JASFTY010000321.1:0-5088 GCA_050050535.1 Gemmatimonadales bacterium
GACGACGCCGACCAGCAGCTCGGGCATCGATGTGCCCATGGCCACGACCGTTAGCCCGATGACGAGGGCGCTCACGCCGAGCTTCCGGGCCAGCCGTGATGCTCCGCGGATCATCAGGTCGGCGCCGACGTAGAGCGCGACCAGACCGAGCACGAATATGATAATAGGCGCCATCGGCACGGGAATGTTAACAGCGACCGGCTTCGGGACAAGGCGCGGGCGGAGAGCCGACCGAGAGCGCGTCTTCAGGCCGCGCCGGGGGTCCCCGACGAGACCGATGGCCGTTGACGCCTAATTGGCGCCGGGATAACTTGCGAGGCTTCTAATACGCTGGGGTTTCAGTTGTGACCGATACATCGTCCATCGATCCCAAAAGCCGGGAGATGATGCTGCTCTCGGGGACGGCTAATCGGCCGCTCGCCGAGCAGATAGCCGCCGAGTTGGAGGTCCCGCTCTGCTGCGTCACCATCGACCGGTTCGCCGACGGCGAGATCTTCGTCAGGATCGACGAGAACGTGCGCGGGCGCGACGTGTTCATCATCCAACCGACCTCGGCGCCGGCAGAGAACATCCTGGAGCTACTGCTCCTCATCGATGCGGCACAGCGCGCCTCGGCGGCGCGCGTGACGGCGGTGATCCCCTACTTCGGCTACGGCCGCCAGGACCGCAAGGATCAGCCGCGCGTCGCCGTCGGGGCCAAGTTGCTGGCCAACCTGATCGTCGAGGCGGGCGCCGATCGCGTGGTGTCGATCGACCTGCACCAGCACCAGTTGCAGGCATTCTTCGATATCCCGGTCGACCATCTCTACGCGCTGCCCGTCTTCGTCGCGCACTATGAGCGGCAGAGCCTCGACCCGCTCGTCGTCGTCGCCAGCGACGTCGGCGCGGCGAAGATGGCGCGCGGCTACGCGCGCCGGCTGGGCGGCGAAATGGCGATGATCGACAAGCGCCGGCCCGCCCCCAACGTCGCCGAGGTCGCCACCGTCGTCGGTGATGTCAAGGGCAAGAACTGCCTGATCCCCGACGACATGATCGATACCGGCGGTACCATGGTCGGTGCGGTGGAAGCGCTCAAGAAAAAGGGCGCCAACGACATCTACATCTGTGCCACCCACGCACTGTTGAGCGGGCCGGCGGTCGAGCGGCTGTCGAGCCTGCCGGTCAAGGAGGTAGCGGTCACGGACACGATCCTCGTGCCCGACGAGAAGCACTGGCCCGGCCTGCGCACCCTCTCGGTCGCCAAGCTGCTGGCCCGGGCGATGTACTTCATCCACGACAACGAAAGCGTCAGTAGCTTGTTCGACTGAAGACCAACGCTGATGCGCCAACCATCGCGAGCAACCGAAGGTTTGCAGTAATGGCTACTACACTGACATTGCAGGCGAAGTCGAGAACCGAGACGGGAAAGGGAGCGGCGCGCACGCTGCGGCGACAGGGGTATGTCCCCGGCGTCATCTATGGCCACGGCGAGCAGACGCGGGCCTGCCAGATCGAGCGCAAGCAGATCGAGAAGCTTATCATGTCGGGCTCGCACGAGAGTCAGATCATCGACCTGAAACTGGATGGCGGTGCCGCGTCGAGTGTGCTGATCCGCGAGGTGCAGGTCCACCCGTACCGACCCGAAGTGCTGCACATCGACTTCCTGACCGTTCGCAAGGGCGAGAAGGTGAAGCTCGAAGTGCCCGTGCGGCTGGTCGGTGTTGCGCCCGGCGTCAAGGAAGGTGGGATCATGGAACACCTGCGGCACGACGTCGAGATCCGTTGCATCCCGTCGAAGATCCCCGAGGCGCTGGAGCTCGATATCTCCGGGCTGGACATCGGCGACAGCATCACGGTCGCCGATCTGCGGGTGCCGGATGAGGTGGAAATCCTGACCGACGCCGCGGCCACGATCGCGTCTGTCGTGCCGCCGGCCGTCCTGCGGGTCGAGGAAGAGGTCGCCGAGGAGGTCGAGGTCGAGGGCGTCGTCGAAGAGGAGGAGGCCGAGCCCGGAGTGGTCGGTCGTGGCAAGCCTGCCGAGGAGGAGGCTAGCGAGAAGGGGCAATAACTCTGAAAGCCATAGTCGGACTGGGCAACCCGGGAGCCCGGTACGATGCCACGCGCCACAACGTTGGCTGGTGGCTCGTGGATCTGCTCAAGCGCCGCTGGTCCGCAACTCCGTTTCAAGAAGAGGATCTTTGGCTCCGGTCCAGGGCCGAGCTGGCGGAGGTCGGTGAGGCCTGGTTGATCAAGCCGCTGACCTACATGAACCGGAGTGGCATAGCGGTTCGCGCCCTGCTCGAGTACGCGCCCCTCGACCTCGAACACGATGTCCTGGTCATTGTGGACGACACCGCGCTCGAGCCCGGACGCCCGCGCTTCCGCGCACGCGGCTCGGCCGGTAGTCACAACGGGCTCCAGTCCATCGAGGACGCGCTCGGCGCTCGGGAATACGCACGCCTGAGAATCGGGGTCGGCGCTCCGCCGCCTGACGTCGAGCTGGTGGACTGGGTCCTCTCCGAGTTCGACGACCCGGAAGACGAGGACGCCGTGCTCGAGGTCCTGCCGCGTCTGGCTGAAGGGGTCGAGTTGTGGGCGCGCCAGGGAGTGGAGGCGGCGATGAATCGGTACAATGCGCCTTTGAGCGATGATGAATAGTCAGCACGTTGCGCCCAACCATCAGATATCTGGCTGTTTCTCGAGCGTCAATGATCGGGACCCGATAGCGGCTGGCGGGTCCCGGATGTTGGCAGAAACTACCTGAGGAGGGCTAATGACGAACGTTGCGGTGACGTTTTCGGCGCCCCTGGGACTCCTGGGGCTGGTGGTTGCCGCGCTGATCTACGTGTACTTGAAGCGCCAGCCTGTCGGCACGGACCTGATGGCCGAGCTGGGCTCGCGGATCCGGGAGGGCGCCAGAGCATTTCTGAGACGCGAGTACTCGGTGCTGATCCCGTTCATCGTCGTCGTGGCGATCCTGTTGTACGTGGCGCTCGGCTCGCTCCCCACGTCGGCGGCGTACATCGGCGGCGCGTTTTGCTCGCTGATGGCGGGGCTGTTCGGGATGAATGCCGCGACCGAGGCCAATGTTCGCACGTCGGAAGCGGCGCGCGATACAGGTCAGGGCAAGGCGTTGCGGATCGCTTTCAACGGCGGCGCCGTGATGGGGCTGTCGGTGGGCAGCCTCGGCCTACTGGGCATCGGCGTTGTTCTCTTCGTCTTCTCGGGCGGTCTGTCCGACGACGCGTCCTTCAAGACCTTTAGCGAGGTGATCGCGGGCTTCGCCATGGGCGCGAGCTCGATCGCTCTATTCGCTCGTGTCGGTGGTGGCATCTATACGAAGGCTGCGGATGTCGGTGCCGACCTGGTTGGCAAGGTCGAGGCGGGGATCCCCGAGGACGATCCTCGTAACCCGGCGACGATCGCCGACAACGTGGGCGACAACGTCGGCGATGTGGCCGGTATGGGTGCCGACATCTTCGAGTCGTATGTCGGTTCGATCATCGCTACCATAGCGATCGGCGCGACATCCGCACAGATCATTACCGAGCAGCGCCTCGCGGCGGTCACACTGCCGATCCTCTTCGTGATGTTCGGCTTGATAGCCAGCATGATCGGGGTCTTCTCGATGAAATTGATGGAGAAGATGAGCCCGGCGGCGGCCCTGCGGAACAGCACCTACATCGCAGCGGTCCTCTTCTGGATCGCCGCCTGGTGGTTGACGGCCGAGCTGGACATATTCGCCGGTAACCCGGACTACGGCACGCTGGGCCCGTTCTGGGCGATGTTCGGAGGCTCGCTGGTCGGTATCTTCATCGGCCTCTCCACCGAGTACTACACGGGTTCCAGGCCGATCAGGAAGATCGCTCAGGCGTCGGAGACCGGCGCGGCCACCAACATTATCGCCGGCCAGGCCGTCGGGATGATCTCGACCGCCGTCCCCGTGCTGTTGATCTGCGCCGCCATCTTCATGGCCTACGAGTTCGCCGGTCTGTACGGTATCGGTATCGCGGCGGTCGGCATGCTGGCCACGGTAGGTGTCACGATGTCGGTGGACGCCTACGGTCCGGTCGCCGACAACGCTGGCGGCATCAGCGAGATGAGCGGTCTGGGTCCGGCGGTCCGCAGCATCACCGATAGCCTGGATGCGATCGGCAACACGACGGCGGCCATTGGCAAGGGCTTTGCCATCGGGTCCGCCGCGCTAACCGCGCTGGCGCTGTTCAGCGCCTACTCGTCGGCGGTCGGCCTTCAGGAGACGGGAATCAACCTCGTGAATCCGACGGTAGTCATCGGGCTCCTGATCGGCGGCACGTTGCCGTTCGTTATCGCGGCGCTGACCATGACCGCAGTGGGGCGAGCCGCGTCGGGGATGGTGACGGAGGTGCGGCGGCAGTTCAAGGAGATCCCCGGTCTAATGGAAGGCGAGGCGAAGCCGGACAGCGCGCGCTGCGTGGATATCTCGACCCGTGCGGCGCTGCGCGAGATGGTCGTGCCTGGCCTCACGGCGATCATCGCGCCGGTGCTCGTGGGCTCGTTCCTCGGCGTCGAGGCGCTGGGCGGCCTGCTGGCCGGCGCCACGGTGGCCGGCGTCCTGCTGGCGCTCTACATGGCCAATGCGGGCGGTGCCTGGGACAACGCCAAGAAGTGGATCGAGGCGGGCAACATGGGTGGCAAGGGCTCGGATCCGCACAAGGCCGCGGTGGTCGGTGACACCGTCGGTGACCCGTTCAAGGATACGTCGGGCCCGTCGATGAATATTCTCATCAAGTTGATGAGTGTCGTCAGCCTGGTGCTGGCTCCGTTTTTCGTCGCGCTCGGTTGAGGGGAGTGGACATTCGACAGCCGACAGCTGACTATCAACGTCCGGCTCACTGCTCAGCGTTCGACGTCCCAGGTTCGACCTACGACGCCCGACGTTGTGCGTGGACTATGGGACGTCGGGCGTCGATAGCCGGGAAGTCAGCTGAACCTCGATAGTCGACTGGCGGCTGTCGAATGTGGCGTTACTTTGTCAACCCCTAACCAGAGCTCCGAACCCAACTGTGGCGATCGTGCAAGGTCGTCTGTGCGACGCCTCTACTTTGGTGCATCCGGGCTTTCCAGAGC
>JASFTY010000322.1:0-5088 GCA_050050535.1 Gemmatimonadales bacterium
GAGCGATACGCCAGACTTCTGGCGCCGCGAAGGCGAGTTCTATCCACGTCACGGAGGCCGCTTCACCGGCGAGCCGGCTTACTTCAAGCACGTGCTGGCGGCGAGTCGCGCGATCCTCGAGAAGACGGGGCTCAAGGCCGAGGACTTCGCCTACGCCGTCTTCCACATGCCGAACGGCAAGTTCCCACTTGCGGCGGGCAAGCAGCTCGGCTTCAAGAAGGAACAGTTGGAGACCGGCTGGATCGTGCCGACGATGGGCAACACCTACTCGGGCTCATCGCCGACCGGCCTGGCGGCGATCCTCGACGTCGCGAAGCCGGACGATCTCATCCTGATCACGTCGTTCGGTTCGGGCGCGGGTAGTGACTCGTTCGTCCTGAAGGCGACCAAGCGACTGCCCGAGGTGCAGGGACGCGCCCCCACGGTCCGCTCGATGCTCGACGGGCCGCGTCAGTACGTAACGTACGGCGAGTATGCGAAGTTCAGAGAGAAGATCATCGTCAACGAATAGGCCGAACGAATGCTGAGTGCTGAAGTCTGAGTTTTGAACTTCGAGGTGATGATAGGAGACAACCCCATGCGTGAGGTTGCAATCATTGGAGCCGGGATGACGCGGTTCGGCGAGCTGTGGAACCAGGGCCTGCGCGAGATGTTCGTGGAGGCAGCGGCCGGAGCGCTCAACGAGGCCGGGACCGATCGCGTCGACTCGATGTACGTCGGCTGCATGTCGAGCGGCCAGTTCACCGGCCAGGAGCACCTCGGCCCGCTGCTGGCCGATCAGTTGGGTATGGCCGGCGTCGCCTCGGTTCACATCGAGTCGGCCTGTGCCTCGGGCGGCGTTGCACTGCGGCAGGCGTTCATGGAGGTGGCCTCCGGCATGAGCGACCTGGTCCTGGCGGCGGGCATCGAAAAGATGACCGACGGAGCCGATGTCACGAACGTGCTCGCCACGGCGGCGGATCAGGAGCTAGAGGTCTACTACGGCGTCACTTTCCCGGGCCTCTACGCGATGATCGCCCGGGCCCACATGCAGACCTACGGCACGACCGAGGAGGAGATGGCCTGGGTCTCGGTCAAGAGCCACCGTCATGGCGCGAAGAACGACAAGGCCCAGTTCCCCAGCGAATTCACGCTCGAGCAGGTCATGTCGTCTTCGATGGTCGCCGAGCCGCTGCGTCTCCTTCACTGCTCGCCGGTGAGCGACGGCGCCGCAGCGGTTCTCCTCTGCCCGCTCGACCAGGCGAAGCAGTATACGGACAGCCCGGTGAAGATCATCGGCAGTGGTCTGGCCACCGATTCACTGGCGTTGGCCGACCGTGCGGATCCCGCGTTCCTCGACGCGGTGCAGAGGTCGGCGGAGCGGGCTTACGAGATGGCCGGCGTCGGTCCCCGCGACATCCAGGTCGCCGAGGTTCACGACTGTTTCTCGATCGCCGAGATCTGCTGTATCGAGGCGCTGGGCTTCGTCGAGCGAGGTAAAGGCGGTGGCGCGGCGAAGGACGGGCTGACCGCGATCGGCGGCCGCATACCGGTAAACACCAGCGGTGGCCTCAAGTCGAAGGGTCATCCGGTAGGCGCCACGGGCGTCGCCCAGGCGATCGAGATCTTCAGGCAGTTGCGCGGCGAAGCCGGCGCGCGTCAGGTCGAGAAGGCGCGTCTCGGCCTGGCGCAGAACATGGGTGGATCGGGAGCGAGCTCCGTGGTCCACATCTTCCAGGGGGTGTGATCATGCCGAGTCCGAGATACACGAGGGAGATCCCGAGTCGCTACCGTCTCGAGGCCAGCCGCTGCAAGGGATGCGGCAAGGTGACCTACCCGGCCCGGCTGATCTGCCCCGCGTGCCGCGGCGCTGAGCTCGAAAAGGTCAGCCTATCGGCCAAGGGCAAGGTCATCACATCGACGGTGATCCATGTGCCGCCCGATGACTTTCTCATGGAGGCGCCGTACGCCGTAGCCGTGGTCGAGACGCCGGAGGGCGCGCGCCTCATGACCCAGGTCGTCGACTGCGAGCCCTCCACCGTGCTCCCCGGGATGCCGGTCTCGCTCGAGTTTCGACTGATCCGCAAGGAAGGCAAGAGCGGCATCCTCTGCTACGGACACAAGGCGGTGCCGGCCGCCTAGTGCCGGGTCACACGAGACGCAGACAGGCATGAAGGCCCGATGGGCGAGGGCCGCGGCCGCCGTCTTCAGCGGCGTCCGCGGCCCTCTGCTCGTTGCGGCTGGTGAGTGCTAGCCGTTCTCGAGCTCTGCGATCAGCGCCTCCGCGATGTCGATCAGCGTCGTGCCGTCCTCCTCCGACAGTCTGCCCGTTCTCACGAACGCCTCGACCTGGTTGATGAACGCGTTCAGAACGTTGATCGCCGTCTGCGGTCTCCTCTCCATCTTCCGCTCGGCGTTCTCGAGCTTGGCCAGCAGAGCGTTGGCCCGGCCCCGACTCAGCGTGCCATCGTCGACGAGCTCCTCGATGAAGGCCTTCAGTTGGTCGATGGGATCCTCAGGAGGCGGAGGTGGCGGGGGTGGCGGCTGCGCGCCGGGGGCCCAAAGCGTCGCGTGTCTCTCACCGCTGGGCAACTCGCTGAAGCCGACGACGGTGCCGCTGCTGTTGATGTCGCGCGCCTCACCGCTCTCACCACCCAGGGTACCGAGGTCGGCGACGCCGCCGTCCGGCTGCCACTGGGTCGGCCGGTGCAATCCCGCAGCGTCCTCGCTCTGCCCGACAACAATCCCGTCGTCGGTGATCTCGTATGCTTTTCCGTCGTCGCCACCCAGCGTCCCCAGATCGTGCATCGTGCCATCCCAGACGAATGGGCGCTGCCGACCATCGGTGTCGTTTGCCCAGCCCACGACATCGGTGTACTCGTTCAAGCCGTACGCCTCACTCGCGGCGCCGCCCAGCGTGCCCAGGTCGAGGACCGGGTTGGAAGGCTTCCAGAGGGCTGCGCGGCCCGTGGCGTTGATATCGTTCAGCGTCGACCGGCCCGCGGCCTCGCCGAGCTCGTTGATGTCCATGGCCTTGCTCGCCGTCCCGCCCAGGCTGCCGAGCACCTTGTAGTTCGTCGGCGACCGCCAGATGACGGCGTTGTAGTTCCCAACGTCGCTCAGCGCCATGCCTACCAGCTCGCCCGCATCGTTCACACCGTAGCAGTAGGACGAGCTGTGGTCCGACGGCACACCCATGCTCATCATGCCGCCTTCCTGGGTCCACTTGAAGCAACGGATCTGGTAGTCCGCGTCGAAACCCCAGCCGGCGACGACACCGTTGTTGTTGACACCTTCGGCTTTGCTGAACATCCAGCCCGTGCCGTTCAGCTCCTGCATCCCGCCTTCCTCGGTCCAAAGGAAGGCGTGCTGCTGGCCCTCGGCCGTCTCGCTGACGCCGACGACCCAGCCGAGGTCGTTCACGCCGTACGCCTCGCTCCACGTGCCACCCAGCGTTCCGAGATCCTGCACCGGAACGCCTTCGCTCGATACACCCATCGCTGACAGCGCTCCGAGAGAGGACGTATCGAACTCGGGACCTGTGATGGGATCCTGGTCGGAGCAGCCGGCCCAGACGATGAGGGAGGCCCCCAGGGCCGAGACCGCCAGGTACCGCGACAGGGCGCTCATCGTATCCACCTCCAACGGTAGACGGTGCCGGCGGGATTCGACGGGATCGAAGCCGCCGGCCCCTCCAGCGCTCCCTGTCTTGGAGCCGGGCGCACGGCAGGCAGAGGAATGGAGGGCAACATCGGTGCCAGGGGGCTGGTAACCGGAAGTGTAACGTCCTGGAGCAGTTAGAGGTCCAGGTTACCGTTTCGTATCACACCCAAGATGGCCGATTCCCCGAAATTGCCCGCCGGGATTCGGCCGATTTGTCCACCTTCGGAAGGGGTTACCAAAAGGTAACGGCACCACGCGAGCGGGGCGCGGCTCCGCGCCGCGCCCCGGCAATTAGCGGTAAGGACCCGCAGTCAGCAGCGGGCTAGCCGCAGTGCTCAGGTTCGGGCTGCTCGATCGCCTGTTCGGCGAGATCGATCAACCGGTCCCCGTCGGCCTTTGGCAGCTGACCCGACCTGACCAGCGCCTCCACCTCGTTGATGAAGGCCCTGAGGATGTTGTCCCCCGCCCGGTCGTTGCACTGCTCGTACTTCTTCTCGGCGTTCTCGACCTTCTTCATCAGGCTGTTGGCCTGGCCGTGGTTGAGCGCGCCGCTCCCCTCGAGCTCGGTGATCTCGGCCCGTAAGGCCTCTAGGGGGTCGGACGCTCCCGGTGGCGTGGGGGAATAGTCCTCGATCTGCCAGACGATCGCGGTTCTGTCGTATTCTCCATCGGCGATGAATCCGACGATCATGCCCGAGTCGTTGATGTCGCGTGCATGGCTGCTCTCGGCTGAGACATCGGATGGGAACGGTAGCCCCACTGCGGTCCGAGCGCCGTCCGGTAGCCAGAGCGTGGCCTGGACCCTTCCGCCTCCGTTCACAGACTCGCCCACCGCATACCCATGGTCATTGACCGCGAACGCTTCCCCGGTAGAGCCGCCCAACGTGGGGAGCACGCTGATGACCTTGTCGACCCAGATCACCGGGCGCTTTCCGCCGGACGCGTCTTGGCTGAAGCCCACGATCAGCGCAGTGCCCTCACCGGGTGCGTTGATCCCGTTTGCCTGACTGTACGTGTCACCCTCAAGCGTGTCCAGATAGTCGGGGGCGGAGATCGGCTCCCAAACAACGGCTTCCTCCGGGGGGCTCGTCGTTACTTCCGTGGCCGCCCAGCCCACGATCTCACCGGCGTCACTGATATCCCTGGCCCCGGCAGCAGTACCCTCTCCGGTACCGTCCTCGCCACTCAGCGTGGCGGTGGGCCCCGCTGTTGACCACTTGACCCCGAGACTGCCAACAGTCGCCGAGACCGTCTCCTGACCCACAACGTTGCCTTCACTGTTGACCGCGAAGGCGTAGCTAGAGTAGCCGCTCGGAGGCAACAGAACCTTCACAACCTCATCAACCTCATCGTCCCAGCTAAAGCCGTAGTAGCCGTAGTAGTAACCTCCGGCCGGACTAGTCATGCCAAAGCCGACCACGGTACCGTTATCGTTCACGTCGCGTG
>JASFTY010000323.1:0-5053 GCA_050050535.1 Gemmatimonadales bacterium
CGGCCACTCGCCGAGCTAGCGGGCAAGACGTCTCGTATCGATTTGGACCGGCTCGACATCGACTTCGGTAGCAGGCGCAAGGATGAGATCGGCGCGCTCTCGCGCCTGCTCGGTGCGATGACCGACCGGCTGCGCGCCAGCGCCAGCCGGCTCAGGGAGGCGGAGCGGCGCGCCACACTAGGTGAGCTCGCCCGTCAGGTCAATCACGACATCAAGAACGGTCTGCTCCCTATCCGCAACGTGTTTCGCCACCTGCTCCAGGTGGCTCGCGAGGCGCCCGGCGATCTGCCAACGATCTTCGGCGAGCGCCGCGGGACACTCGACTCCAGCATCGAGTACCTCGAGAGTCTCGCTTCCAACTATGCTCGCCTCTATCCGCGACTCGAGCCGCGCTCCTGTGATGTGACCGCGGTGATCCGTCAGGTGGTAGGCGGCGTCGGCGGATCCGGGGATGTGGCAATCGAGCTTCGGCTGCCGGACCATTTGCCGCCGGTCCGCGCTGATCTCGTTGCGTTGCGCCGCATCGTCGAGAACTTGGTGGACAACGCCGTCGAGAGCATCGACGGGCCGGGTACGATTACCATCGCAGCAGAACTCGCCGCCGCCGAGGCGGGCGAGCGAGCGCGCGTGCGGATCACCATCGCGGATACGGGCTGCGGGATGAGCGAGGATCAGCGCGCCAGAATCTTCGACAACTTCTACACGACCAAGGCGGACGGCACTGGCCTGGGGCTCTCGATCGTCCGTAGACTGATCAGCGACCTCGATGGAACGATCCGGGTCGAGAGCGGGGAAGGGCAGGGCAGTTGCTTCACCGTCGAGCTTCCCGCAGACGACGCGACGGCGGCCCGCCGGGAAGGAGGGACGGAGCAGTGACTCTGGTGCTTGTGGTCGATGATGTCCCAGCGATGGCGGAGCAGTACGCCTACGACCTGAAGCGCGTTGGTGGATACGAGACGTTGGCCGCGCTCGGGGGTGACGAGGCACTCGACATTATCGCCGGCGAGGCGGTCGACTGTGTCATACTCGATCTGGAGATGCCCGGAACCGACGGGTTCGAAGTGCTGCGTGCGCTCAGGGAGCGTGGCATCGGGACGCCGGTCGTCGTCTACACCGGCACCGGCAGTTACGATCGTTGCGTCCAGGCGATGCGGCTGGGGGCCTACGGCTTCATCGACAAGGCAGAGTCGGTGGAGCGCGTGGTCCAGGAGGTGGAGAACGCGCTGGAGCGGCGTCGCCTGCTCGCCGAGGTCGCGTCACTGAAGCGGGACCTTGGAACCGATAGCCCGCTCATCGGCTCGAGCCCCGCAATCCGCAAGCTCAGGGAAGAGATCGCCCGCATCGCGCCCGTACCCAGCCCGGTCCTCGTCGTCGGCGAGAGCGGCTCCGGAAAGGAGCTGGTGGCGCGCGAGCTCCACCGGCTGGGGGCCGATCCCAAGGGACCGTTCGTCGCCATCAACAGCGCCGCCTTGCCCGAGAACCTCGTTGAGAGCGAGCTGTTCGGCCACGAGCGTGGTGCTTTCACCGGAGCCAGCCGGACGCGCAAGGGTGCATTCGAGGTCGCAGCCGGCGGCACGCTCTTCCTCGATGAGATCGGCGAGCTGCCGATGCCGGCTCAGGCGAAGTTGCTCCGCGTCCTCGAGGAAGATCACGTAACCCGAGTGGGCGGCGAACGCTCCATCAAAGTCGATACGCGCGTCGTCGCCGCCACGAACCGGAACCTCGACGAGGAGGTCGACGCAGGACGCTTCCGCCGTGACCTCTATTACCGTGTCAACGTTCACGTCATCGGCGTCCCACCACTTCGTGACCATCTTTCCGACCTGCCCGAGCTCATCGACCACTTCCTCACCACCACCTGCGCACGTTTCGGCGTGCGGAAAAAAAAGCTCGACCCCGCCGGGCTCGAAGCCCTCATGGCCTGCCGCTGGGATCAGAATAACGTCCGCGAACTCAGGAACGTCGTCGAGCGCATGATCATCGCCACCAGCGGAGACCTGATCAGTATCGAGCAGGTGCCGGCGGAGATCCGCGAGGTCGCACCGGTCCCGGCCGCCTCCGGCAAGCGTAACTTCCAGGAGCTCAAGGCCGAGGCCGAGCGCCAGATCATCCTCACCGCGCTCGAGCGCAACGACTGGCACATCACCAACACCGCCAAGGATCTCGGGCTCGCCGACCACGCCAGCCTGCTCAAGATCATGCGGCGGCACAACATCAAACGGGAGTGACTGAACAGGAGTGATGTAGGGAACGCTAATAGCGCTCGCTAACTCTTCGCTGTGTGCAGCGGGACACGTGCCCGAGCCCTGGGCGTGTCCAACAGTACACGATCCGCCGCTGATCACCTCCTACCGACGTCCGGTCGATCCGCGTAACCGACACTCAGGCAACATATTACAAAGCCTGACCTCCGCGCGCCTCGATCTGGCACTCCGCCTGCCTTTCAGAGCGGCGGAAGCTCTGATCGAGGACCGGCGCCAGCAGGCGCCCGCGTGCAAGGAGGTGGATGATGACGGTGAAAGGAGTCGAGGTTCATCGCTGGGCTGTGGGGATCGGCGTCACGCTGGCGCTGGCCGCAGTAGTCCCCCTGGCGGTGGTGGCGTGTGGGGGCGCCGAGCGACCCACAGCGGAAGCCGGAGAGGAAGTCCGTGAACGGGTCCAGCCCCCGGACATCACGCTGCCACCGCCGCCCCCCGAGGCGGAAACGGTTCTGGCCTCAGAGGACACGTTCAACGAGGCGGAAGCCGTCGGGCCGCCGGCGCCCCCTGTGGAGGTGACGTACGAGACGGCGGAATCGGCGTTCCTGGAGGGACGGTACGATGAGGCGGAGCGGCTCTTCACATTCTACACCGAGCGTCGGCCGGAGAACCCGTGGGGCTACTACATGCTGGGACTCTCGGCGTGGAAGGCAGGCGATCTGCAGAGCGCCGAGCAGGCGTTCGAGACGGCCTTGCGGCTCGATCCGCGTCACCTGAAGAGCTGGGTCAACCTGAGCCGTGTGCTGCTCGACGGCGGACAACCGCATGACGCGATGGTCAACATCGAGGAGGTGCTGGCGATCGATCCTCAGTCGAACGACGGCCTGCGGCTGCTCGGTCGGGCCAATCACCAGCTGGGCCGTACGGAGGCGGCCGTCGACGCGTACCGGCAGGCCATACTGGTCGACGACACCGACGCGTGGTCGATGAACAACATGGGGCTCGTGCTGATCGAGCAGGAGCGCTTCGGCGAGGCGCTGCCGCCACTGGCCCGCGCGGTGGAGCTGCGTGATGACGTGGCGATCTTCCAGAACAACCTGGGGGTCGCGCTGGAGAGCACCGGCCACTTCCGGTGTGCTGAGGCGGCCTACAGATCGGCGCTGGCCATCGACAGCTCGTACGAGAACGCGAAGCTCAACCTCACGCGCGTCGAGCTGCTGGACGAGCCGGCCGACCTGGAGCCGGTCGACCTCGGCGAGCTGGCCCAGACCTTCATCGATGAGTTGGAGGGCTGGCGCGAGGCGGTGGCTTACAAGGATGGCGGAAGCTAGGCCCGACCTCCCCCGGGCCACTCAGGGGGCTCGCGTCGCGCCGCGATGCGGCCCCCTGCTCTTTGCAGCTGGCCTTACCTCACCTCACAACGCGCCGTCGGCCGTAGCGTCAGCTTCGCGTCCTGCTCGGGCTTACTGCCGATCTTCCAGTACCAGCCTTCCGACTCGGTAAGCGCGGTCGGCGGCGAGTAGAACGACATGCGGCTGTCCGGTGTCCTGGCCTCGAGCGTTGCCATGCCCGGCCTGAACGGCATGCGCAGACAGACCAGCCTGTTCATTCCCACCGTCCCCACGTACAGCCGGTCGACGTAGATCCGCAACGTGCGGGTCCCGTCGTTCTCGAAAAGTAGCGTAGGTGCGTTGGGCGGGGACCCGCTGAGCGGTGCGATACCGCTGAGGCCGGCGATTATCGCCACGGCGGCTAGTTTCAATAGCGGCTTCATCGTGCAGAACTCCTGGTGCTTCGTTCCTCTTACTCTATATATAGAACCGGTGGGAGGCCAGCCTTGTTCCGGTCGGGTCGCGGGGACCCTACGGGCGCCTCGCTGGTATGAATCCACATGCGGCGCGCTTGGGAATGGGCCCGCCGCCTGTGGGAGCCACGGCGCACCTGCGCCGGCTTGTGGCCGAGGCGGCGACGCATATAATCTCTTGCTTAGCACGAAATGCTTGGAATGCCGAGATTGAAGTTTCTGACCCGCTATACGGTATCCGCTGCACTGCTCGGCCTGGGGATGGCTGTGGCCGGCGAGCCGGCTCTGGCGCAGGGGCCTGTCGTCCGGGCGATACTATTCTTCGCACCGACGTGTCCTCACTGTCACGAGGTGATCAATGGGGATCTCCCGGCTATTTTCGGCCGCTTCGGTGGTCAGCCGCGGCTCTACTTCGATACCACCGCGGCCCGCGGGGAAGTGGCGTTTTACCAAGTCAGCAATGGCCAGGTCGAGATTCTGCTGGTCGATGCGTCGAAGCCGGCGGGATACGGCGTTTTCACGGCGGCGACGGAGCGGTTCAAGATCGAGTCCAACGGCGTACCGCGCCTGATTGTCGGTGACAGCGTCCTCATCGGCTCGCTCGACATCCCGAGCCTGCTTCCGGCGCTGATCGAGAAGGGGCTGGCCGGCGAAGGGATCGACTGGCCCGAACTCGCCGGGCTGCAGGCCGCCCTCGCCTCGATCCCCGGGCCGCTGCTCGCGGCGGCGGAGCCGGAGGGCGCCGCCGAGGGCGAGGTTGCCGGGGAGGCAGCTCCCGAGCCGGAAGCTCCGGACGAGGCGGCTCCACAGGCTCCGGCCGAGACGCAGCCTGCGGCCGGCGGCGGGGACACGCCCGAGGCGCGAGCGGGCGGAGCGGACTCGGCAGCCGCCGAGGACAGTACCGCCCGTGAAGCCACGCCCGAGGAACGTCCCACCGTGACGACGCCGGTCTCGGAGCCCGACGGACCCGACCCCGTCCCCACGGCCGTGCCGGGATCCGAGAGCGAAGCCGATGCAGCGTCCGCCGTCGATGAGGAGGCTGTAAGCGAGG
>JASFTY010000324.1:0-5042 GCA_050050535.1 Gemmatimonadales bacterium
CGTTGGGAGGACGTCGTCGCCCTCTATGAAGGTCCGTTCCTCGACAAGTTCTTTCTCGCGAACGCGCCGGCCTTCGACGAGTGGCAGACCCGCACCCGGGCGTGGGTGGGGAGCCTGGCGCGCAAGGCGTTCGGGAAGGTGATCGCCTCGCGGACGGCCGCCGGAGATGTGGCGGGCGCCCTGGAGGTGGGCTGGCGCTGGGCGCGGCTCGAGCCGCTGGAGGACGAGGCGCAGCACGCGCTGATCGCGCTGCTGGCGATGTCCGGCGACCGGTCCGCTGCCCTCAAGCAGTATGACGCCTACCGGGCGCGTCTGGCACGCGAGTTGGCCGTGGAGCCCCTCGAGGGTACAGCGGCGCTGGTGGAAGGGGTCCGGCAGGGTGTGCTGCCCGAGAGCCCGCTGCTGGGTGAGGCGCCGCCCGACGAGTCAACGGCGAGTCCTGCGGGCGCGTCGGTTCCTGGAGCTGGGCCGATATTCGAGAGGGCGGGGCCTGTCACCGGTGATGTAGAGCGGCAACTGAAGGACGAGCTGGGGCCGAGGCTCGAGATCATCTCCAAGCTGGCCGAGAGCTCGACCGCGAACGTCTACCTCGCCCGGGAGCACACCCCGCACCCCCAGTTCACGCGCCTTGTGGCGGTCAAGGTCTTCTCACCGACGCTGGCGCCGAACCAGCGCGCGCGCCAGCGCTTCGAGCGCGAGGTACAGGCCGTCGGCTCCCTGGTAGACTCGAACATCGTCGCACTGCACTGGGCGGGCGCGCTGTCGAGCGGCGTGCCGTACTTCGTCATGGAGTACGTCGAGGGCAGGTCGCTGGCGGACAAGCTGAGGGCCGAAGGGCGGATGGAGGTGTCCGAGGCGCGCCAGGTGCTGGCCGCCGTCGCCTCGGCTCTGGCCGCGGCGCACCGGCGCGGCATCGTGCACCGGGATGTCCAGCCGGCCAACGTGCTCTGTCATGAGGAGACCGGCCGCTACCTGCTGGCCGACTTCGGGATCGCCAAGATACTGGCCAGGGTGGAGGATCGGCCGTTCGCGCTCACCGATTCGACGGAGCTGGTGGGAGACCCGGCCTGGATGAGCCCGGAACGGGTGAAGGCGGAGGAGATCTCGGGACCCAGCGATGTCTACAACCTCGGCCTGCTGGGGTACGCGCTGCTGGCGGGGGAGGGACCCTACGTGGCGGCGACCCGGCAGGAGATGTATGTGGCCCACGTGAATCAGAAGCCGCGCAGGCTGTCGAGGCTGTGCCCGGACGTCGATCCCCATCTGGAGGAGCTGCTCCTGCAGTGCCTCGCCAAGGACCCGCGGCACCGGCCCAGCGCCGCGCATGTCGCTCAAAGGCTTGTGTCGCCGCAGCCGAGCCCGCCGGTCCCCGGACCGGTTGGCTGGTTCCAGCACCTGCTCGAGCGGCGCGTGCCTCACTTCGTGGGCGTGTACCTGGCGGCCGGCTTCGGGCTGTTCGAGTTGATCGACATCGTGGTCGGGTGGCCGGGACTCTCGAGCTACCCCACGCGCCTGTATCTGGCCACCTACGCGCTCGGTGTTCCGGTCGTTGGGGTGGTCACGTGGTTCCACGGCAAGCGCGGGGCCCAGCGGATTCAGAAGGTCGAGTGCCTGCTGCTGGGTGTGGCGCTGCTGATCTGGGTCGCCGTCGTCGCGGCCATCCTGCTGTCGCTGTAGCGCGGCTCCCGGGCGACCGCAAACGGACTATCAGGCGCCGGCAGGCGCCGGAATCTCGATCGGTAACGAAAGGAGGCCCTTCGATGTACAGGAATAGCGTTCTCTTCTCGGCCTGCGCCGTGCTCCTGGTCGCTGGCCCGCTCGGCTGTCAGGTCGGGGAGCAGGAGCTGATCACCGTCCAAGACGTCGAGGACGTCACGGGTATAGAAGGCGTCACGCTGGTGCCCCGTAGCTCCCAGATGGGGGCGGGTGGCGATCTGAACTTCGCCACCGCGGACGGCGCTTTGCTGCTGATCGTGGGGATCCAGGACGCACCGATGTACGACGAGTGGAAGGCCGAGGAAGGCTTCTTCCATGCCGACGTCGCCGATCTCGGTGACGAGGCGTTCGAGGGGCCGGCCGCCGGCGAGCAGCGCTACGTCCTGATCTTCCGCAAAGGGGACAAGGCGATCTCGCTGTCGAGCTTCTTCAACATGCAGGCCGGTGGAGCGCCCTACTTGAGCCAGGAGCAGCTGCGCGAGATTGCACGGATCGCCGTCGGCAGACTCTAGGCGCGTAACGGTCAGTGACTGCTATCCGCGATACCGGCCGTCGAGGTCCGGCGACCCACGCCTTGGTCATCGGTGTTGGGGGGTACCGACACCTCGAGGGGGGCGAGGAGCCGGGAGAGCAGAACCTGGGGCTGGGACAGCTCACGTCGCCAGCGCTCTCGGCCCGGGCGATCGCCGACTGGCTGCTGGAGGAGTTCAACAACCCGGACGCCCCACTGGGGACGCTCGAGTTGCTGATCTCACCGCCCCCCAAACCGAAACGCGGCCGCCGTGCGCCACGCGGTGTCGAGCGTGCCCGCCGCGCCGCACGCGATGTCGAGCCGGCGACGATGGCCAACGTCGAGGCGGCATTCCGTCGCTGGTTCAATCGTTGCAATGCGGACGAAGGGAACGTCGCCCTGTTCTTCTTCTGCGGGCACGGCGTCAGGAAGACCAATCTGTTCCTCCTGTTGGAGGACTTCGGCGCCGACCCGTTACAGCTGTTTCACAACGCCATCGACTTCGAGGGAGTCCACCGCGGACTGGCGTCACAGTGCCGGGCCCGGGTCCAGTGTCTCTTCGCGGATGCCTGTCGACAGGTCGCCCCGGAGGTGTTGGAGCTCATCGATCCGCGGGGGGAATCGTTCCTCGACGGGCGCCATGATGTCTTCTTCCCCGAGGACGCCCCGCTCTTCTATTCGACGATGCCGACCCAATCGGCGTACGGCCTTTCGGACGAGCCGACGCTCTATACCCAGGCCCTGCTCTGCGCGCTGCGGGGAGGTGCTGGCAGGAAGGTCGGCGACAGGTGGGTGGTGACGACGAGCTACCTGCAGGGCGGGATACTTGCGGCGATGGACCGGATCAGCCGCCAGCAGGGGATAGAGGATCAGGAGCCGACGTCGGGCGGTCACTTGTCGGGCGGCTCGGTGATCAATGTGCTCCCGCAGGAGCCTTTGGTGGCCGTCAAGGTATCGCTCAGGCCGCTGCCGGCGGCAGAGCGTGCCGTACTGTCACTCACGTCTGTGGCCGACCCCGGGCGCCGCCAGGTTCGGCGCAAGAGAAAGGGCGATTGGGAGGTCACACTCCGGGCGGAGTTCCACAACGGCCGGGCTCACTTCCCCAAGGAAGAGTACGAGGACGGCGCTTGGTTGGTTATGCCGTATCCGCCGCTTACGGAGGAACTGTGGGCGGTCAAGGAGAAGGTGCGCTAGCGAGAGATCAGGTGATAGATGAGTAAGCTTCGGGTCGAGATTCGCGAGAGCCCGGCGATCAAAGACGCCATCACCTCGGCCGAGGTGATAGACGAACGTATGGAAGTCGTGCGGGTGTTTCCGTTGACGGTCGGCCAGACGGCAACGGTGCAGGTCGAGCCTGGCAAGTACCTGGTCCGGGCGATCCTGCCGTCGGGGCGCGTCCTGGCCCAGGAGGCCACGGTCGATGAAGCGGGCGGTGAGGCGGAGTTGGTGGCGCGCGATTCGGCCCACGAGTGGCTCGGCTGGCAGACGTTCGCAGCCGATGTCGCTCCAGCGGCGGAATACTGGGACGAGTACCGACGGATTCAACGTCGGCTGACCTTCTGGCATCGGTTGTGGCAGCGAAGTCGCGGCCGCTGGACTCTCCGTCGCTGGCCCGATTCTCGGGTGGACAGCGACGGCCAGACGTGGAATTACGGCTTGAGGGGCTCGCTCAAGGCGCTCAGACTCCTCCAGGTCGGCGGGATGGAAGCGGCCTGGCGGTTCGTCGTGCTGCCTCCCGCGAAGCGGGTCTCGGTGGTGATCGAGCCGTTCGCCGACGAGCTGGCCTCTGATCGCGGCGTGGGGCTGAGCGTCGAGAGCGACGATCGCGCGTCGGAGGCTGTGCTTCGCTATCTGGGCGGCGGCTCGTGGGGCGCGGCCAGCGTCGCCGGCGACGAGCTGTTGAGGCAGGCGGGAAAGATGCTCCGCGGCGAGTTGGAGAACCCGATGCGCGCGGCAGTGGGTGGCTACTACCTGTTGAGGCGGCGCGCGTTCGAGCGGATGGGCGACTGGCCCGGCAAGTTCGCCGATCGGACCGACTGGCTACCCGACTCCGCGGTGATCCACGCCTGGCAGCTCCTGAGTCAGGAGGGCCCAAAGGTGATCGAGCTGGCCCGGACCCGCTTTATTCAGGCGACGGAGCGCGGAATCCCGTTCCTCACCCAGGGGCTGCGGCTGCTGTCCGAGGGCCTACGCCTCCTCGTCGACGGGGCCCGCAAGGACGACCGTCAGGACGATGAGCTCGAGATGACGTTGGCGAGCGTGCGCCGCTACACAGACGCTGCCGTTTGGTCGCAGCCGTTCACCACATTCTACGGGATCGACCCGGAGACGCCGACCGTCGCCTCGCGCACGGGCGTCCCGCGGGAGTGGGACAACCTCGAGTTCCTGGCTGAGGGCGAGGGCCCCGAACTGCATGGAGACTTTCCGCCGAGTCAGGACGCGACTACGAAGCACGGCCCTATCGTACGCTCGACGTTCCGAGTCGCTCCGTCTGCCGACCGTTGGGAGGTTGGGGTGAAAGACGATCCCGCGGCGCCGCTAACCTACGAGACCAAGGAGGCGGCAATCGGCGCGGCTCGCCAGCAGGTGCATCGGCGGGCACCGAGCCGTCTGATCGTCTATAAACGTGACGGGTCCACCCAGGACCTGCATACCTACGATCGCTAGCTGTTACACGAGGCTCGTATCTGGAGGAGGTCGGATATGTCCAGGCGAATCTATGTGCCCCGGGTCGAGGTGTTGGGCGCGGATACCCGTGTGGCGGACACCTACTTCGACAAGGTCGTCAAGTACATCCCCGCCGACATAGTCGGCG
>JASFTY010000325.1:0-5033 GCA_050050535.1 Gemmatimonadales bacterium
GATGCGGGCGCCGCTCTTCGCTACGATCTCGGGTACCCGGAACGACTCGCCGATCTCGACCAGCTCGCCGCGTGAGACGACGACCTCGCGGCCTTCGGCCAGCTCGTTCAGCGCCAGCACGACGGCGGCGGCGTTGTTGTTCACCACGAGCGCCGCGTCGCCGCCCGTCAGCTCGGCGAGCAGCGCCGCACTGTGAACGTGTCGCGAGCCGCGGGCGCCGGCCTCGAGGTCGTACTCCAGGTTGCTGTAGCCGCGGGCGACGGCGTCGAGCGCGGCGCGGGCGGCGGCGGGGAGCGGCGCGCGGCCCAGGTTCGTGTGCAGCGGCACGCCGGTGGCGTTGATCACGCGGCGCAGCGATGCCATCTGCCCGGCGACCAGCTCGCGGCGCGTCGCATCGACGATCTCGCGCGGCTCGGGCGCGGCGGCTCGGCCGCCCGCCGCCAGCTCACCGCGAAACCCGTCGAGCGTACGTCGCAGCGCGGTGACGACAAGCGCGCGCGGCCACGCGTCGAGCAGCTCGCCGAGCTCGCTCGAGCCGAGCAGCGCGTCGACGCCCGGCAACCCGCGACGCACGTCGTTCACCGCTCGCTCCCCCCGGCGGCCGCCGTGTCGGGCGGCGTCGCGGGCGGCTCTTCCTGGGCGGCCGGTTCCGGCGGCGGCTCGGGCTCGGGCTGCTCGAACGTCGCCTCGCTGTCGGCCGTGAGGCCGCTCAGATTGAGCAGCCCGACGACGCGGACCAGGTACGAGCCCGGTGGTATGGGCGCGGCGGCTATCGCGTAGAGCCGCCGGTCCGGTAACGCGGCCGGCTCCTCGGGCTCCGGCGCCGGCTCTTCCTCCTGTAGCTCGGCCGCTGGCGGTGTTAGCTCGGCTGCCTCCTCCTCGGCCGCTTCCGCTTCCAGCGCGGCGGCTTCCGCCTCGAGCGCCGCCTGAGCCGCTGCGGCGGAATCGCGTGCGGCGGCCTCGGCCTCGCGCCGCGCCTGCTCGACGGAGTCGCGCCAGGCGGTGTAGCGCCAGGCGTGGTAGACGGTATCGAGCGCGACCGGCGAGCTATCGGCGAGCGCCAGGACCTCGATGGTCTCGGTGCCGATCGGTACGTCGGGATCGAGGTAGCCGTCGAAGCCGAGCTGGAGGACCAGCGAGTCGATGGGAGTGACCTCTACGAGGACGGGACCGAGGGTATCGTGCTGAAAGACGTGGAACTCCAGCTCGAGCGTGTCGGCCTGACCCAAGCTGACGATGAGGGTATCGGACCGATCGAAGTTGTCGGCCCGCATGTTGTTGTTGAGGTCCTCGTAACCGATGGCGTAGTAGTCGCCGATCGGCAGCCGCGCGATGCTGAACGCGCCCGCTGTATCGGCGATCCCACCGTAACGGAGCGTGTCGGGCAGCAGCACCATGTCGACGCGGCCGCTCGGCAGCCGCTCGCCTCTTATCCGATCGAAGACCGAGCCGCGAGCGGCGTTCTCCGGGATCGGCGGGCCGGTGGAGATGATGTGATGGATCGGTTCCTCGATCCGGTTGCGGAACAGGTCCTGCACGACCGGCTCAATGCGCACGTGGTAGATCCGGTCCGCGATCCAGCCGGCCCGCGGCCGGACGCGCAGCTCGCGCTTCCCCTTGCCGACGTTGGGGCGCGGCTCGAACGGGTAGATCAGCGCGGCGAGCTGCAGGTTCTGCTCCGAGATCGACTCGTCGAACTCGAACTCGACCTTCTCCTTCTTGCCGGTCCAGGAGACGACGGCATAGCTGTCCGGATAGACTGCGATCAGCGTGGGCGGGATCGAGTCCGGCGGCCCGCCCGGCGGCGGCTGGACGTTGGCACAACTTTCGATGCCGGCCAGCGCCAGCGCCAGTAGGATGAGCCCCCCCGCGAGCAGGCTGGCATGCGCCGCGCCGGTCCGCGGGATCCCAGTCACGGTCTAGTCTCCCTCCAGGGTCCTGCGCTTCTCGTCGACCTTCGCCAGCTGCTCCTCGAGGCCCTGCAGCTTCTGACGCGCCTGTTCGACCACGTGGTCGGGCGCTTTGGTGACGAAATCCTCGCTGGCCAGGCGCTTGCGCGACCGTTCGACCAGAGCCTCGAGCTCGCCGGCCTGCTTGTCGAGTCGCGCCCGCTCGCGCGCCAGGTCGACGATCCCTTCCAGCGGCACGTGGACCTCGGCGCCCGTCGAGAGGACGGCCATCGCCTCGGCGCCGTGCGCCTCGCCGTCGAACGAGATGTCGCTGATACCGGCCAGCTTTATCGCCGCCTCACGCTCGGCGTCGATCGCGCGACGCAGCGCGTCGTCGGCGGCCAGGACGCGCACATCGATCTGCCGGCCGTGCGCGACGTTGTACTCGCTGCGGATGTTGCGGACGGCGCCCAGCATCTCGCGCAGCACGTCGAGCTGCCTCTCGGCCTCCGGATCGTTCCAGTCGGGCCGCGGCTCGGGCCAGGCGGCGACCATGATGCTCGCGCCGGCGCGGTTCGGCAGCCGCAGCCAGAGCTCCTCGGTGATGAACGGCATGATCGGATGCAGGAGCCTGAGGCTCGAGTCGAGGACCTCGCGCAGCACCGAGCGCGCCACGGCGCGCGCCTCGTGATCCGATTCGTTGTAGAGCCGCGGCTTGACCAGCTCGAGGTACCAGTCGCACAGCTCGCTCCAGAAGAAGCGGTAGAGCTCGGCCGCCGCCTCGTGCAGCCGGAAGCGCTCGAGGTCGTGGGTCACCTCGCGGATCGCGGTGTTCAGCCGCGCGAGGATCCAGCGATCGGAGAGCTCGAGCCGGGCACGCTCGGGCAGCGGCTCGACATCGGCTTCCAGGTGCGGCATAGCGAGCCGGGCCGCGTTCCAGATCTTGTTGCCGAAGTTGCGGCCGACATGGAACGACTCTTCCAGGTCCTCGTAGTTGAGCTGCAGATCGGCGCCGATACCGAGCTTGTTCGTCAAGGTGAAGCGTAGCGCGTCGGCGCCGAAGATGCGGACGACCTCGAGCGGGTCGATCCCGTTGCCCAGCGACTTGGACATGCGGCGGCCGACGTGGTCACGGACGGTGCCGTGCAGGTAGACATCGTTGAACGGGACCGCGCCCATGAACTCGAGGCCGGCCATGACCATGCGGGCGACCCAGAAGAAGATGATCTCGGGCGCGGTGACCAGGGTGTGGCCGGGGTAGAATACGGCGAGATCGTCGGTCTCGTCGGGCCAGCCGAGTGTGCTGAACGGCCAGAGCCAGGACGAGAACCAGGTGTCGAGCACGTCGGGGTCCTGCTCGATGTCACCACTGCCGCACTCGCAACAGGCGTCGGGATCGTCGCGCAGCACGAGCATCGCGTTGCAGGCGCGGCAGTACCAGACGGGTATGCGGTGGCCCCACCAGAGCTGGCGCGAGATGCACCAGTCGCGGACGTTCGCGAGCCAGCTCTCGTAGACGCCGCCCCAGCGCTCGGGCGTGAAGCGGACCTCGCCTTTGCGGTAGGCCTCGAGCGCCGGCTCGGCGAGCGGGCCCATCTTGACGAACCACTGCTCGGAGACCCGCGGCTCGACCATCGTGTGGCAGCGGTAGCAGTGCCCGACGGAGTGCGTGTGCCGCTCGGTCTTCTCGAGCAGGCCGGCCTGCTGCAGTTCTTTGACGACGGCCTCGCGTGCGGCGAAGCGGTCCATACCGCGGAAGCGTTCGGGCGCGGCGTCGCTGAGTGTCGAGTCGGGGTTGAATATGTCGACCTGCTCGAGGTCGTGGCGCAGTCCGATCTCGAAGTCGTTGGGATCGTGGGCCGGTGTGACCTTGACGATCCCGGTACCGAACTCGGGGTCGACGAACTCATCGCCGATGACCGGGATCTCGCGCTCGGCCAGCGGCAGCAGGACTCGCCTGCCGAGCAGATCGAGGTGGCGGTGGTCGTCGGGGTGAATGGCGACGGCGGTATCGCCGAGCATGGTCTCGGGCCGCGTCGTGGCGACGACCAGGTACTTACCACGCTCGCCGATGATCGGGTAGCGCTGGTAGTAGAGCGCGCCCTCGATCTCCTCGTGCTCGACCTCCTCGTTGGCCAGTGCGGTAGCGCAACGCGGGCACCAGTTGACGATGTACTTGCCGCGATAGACCAGACCCTTCTCGTACAGGCGAACGAAGACCTCGCGGACCGCCCGGCTGAGGCCGGGATCGAGTGTGAAGGCGGTGCGACCCCAGTCGGCCGAGCTGCCGATCGCCTTCAGCTGCTCGAGGATCGTACCGCCGGTCTCACGGACCCATTCCCAGACGCGCTCGACGAACGCCTCGCGGCCCAGATCCCAGCGCGTCTTGCCGGCTGCGGCGAGCTGGCGCTCGACGACGTTCTGTGTGGCGATCCCGGCGTGGTCGGTACCGGGCACCCAGAGCGCCTCACGACCCTGCATGCGGCGCCAGCGGATCAGCACGTCCTGGATCGTATTGTTGAGCCCGTGCCCCATGTGGAGCTCGGCGGTCACGTTGGGCGGCGGCATGACGATGACGTAGGTCCGCCGCGCGCTGTTCGGGTCGGCGCCGAAGTAGCCGCCCTCCGACCAGCGTCGGTACATCGGGCCCTCGAAGGACCGGGGATCGAATCGCGGAGGAAGCTCCGTCCTCTGTCTCTTGCCCGTGGTCATCGCCTGTCGGACCGTCACCTACTGCCCGCAAGCGCGCCGCCCGCCGGGATCGGACCGCGGGGCGAGGCGCGTGCCTGAGGGGCGCTCGTCAAATATTCGTCTAACTTATCTTGAAAGGCCGACGTGGCAATCGCCGCTGCGGTCTGGGGGGCCGCTCAATTGCCGCCCGTGGTGTCCGGCTTGGCCGCCCGCTCCGCTTGCTCCCGGGCCCGCCGCTCGCGGATCGCCCGGACCCGCTCCTCGAACGCTTCGTCGATCGCGCCCTGGCCCGCCTGACCCTGGATCAGGTTCCATTCGTCGATGCTACCCTGGCGGCGGCGCGCTTCGGCGGGGTCGAGTCCGAAGTAGAGGGGTAGCGGCAGCGTGATGCCGCCCAGGTGGATCTTGCCCGGCGAGATCCCCCACTCCTCGCCCTCTTCGCCGATCGTCCAG
>JASFTY010000326.1:0-5028 GCA_050050535.1 Gemmatimonadales bacterium
TACGAGATGAAATACTCGACGGCGTTGGTCGGGAACAGTTGTCTCAGCTCGCCGTAGAGCTGGGCGGCGAGCGTCTTGTTGTGACTCATTACGAGGGTCGGGCGACCCCAGCGCGCGATTACGTGCGCCATCGTCAGTGTCTTGCCCGAGCCGGTGACCCCCATCAGTGTCTGCCAGCGCTCGCCGCGCTCGAGACCGGCGACCAGCTCCTCGATGGCCGCCGGCTGGTCGCCCGTCGGCTCGAAGGGCGAACGTAGATCGAAGTGGGCGCGCTGCGCCGTCTTACGTATCACTTACCGACGTTCAAAGTACAGCGTTAGTTGTCTGGGTATCCGTCCGGGGTGTCCGATTTCGGATTCGAATTTCGAACTTCGAGGTACGTTGCGGCATCAACCCTCAAGGCTATCGAACCAGGCATCGATCTTGTCATCGGACATATCCTGCTCGTCGGCCCCGTCGGCTGCCGAATCGACCTCCGGCAACTCTTCCATCAACTGCCGGGCGCGGGCCAGCATGGGGGCGGCGCCGAGTTGCTCGAACAGGACGACGGCGCGCTCCGCTGCGACCCGCGCCTCGGCCGGCTTGGCTCGCGCCAGCACCTGGGCCTGGTGGTACTGGAGAAATCCCTCGCCGTACGGGTCAGTCTCGGTCGTTTCACCGATCCCCTGCTGCGCGACCATTCCGGCCAACCAGGCGTCGCTATCGAGGTCGATCACGCGGATGCGAACGGCGTCGCCTTCGGCGCGCCGCTCGAACCAGCCCTCCTTGCCCTGGTAGAGCTGCTCGAGACGCGCCGCCTCCTGCCAGGCTTGCAGCTCGTCGCCGGTTTCCAAGTACGCCAGCGCACGGATGGCAGTGGTCTGGAAATCGGCCTTCCAGGCGCCGCTGGGCGGCAAGATCTGGCGAATCTCCTCGGTCATCTTCAGCACGGAGGTGTAATCGCCGCGCTCGAACTCGAGGCGTGCGACCCCGATCCTGCAGCGCAGTGCGAGTGAGGAGTCTTCGAGTTCCTCGGCCAGAGCGAGCCCCGAGTTGAACAGATGCAGTGCCCGATCGAACTCGCCGCGCAGCGTCAACAACTCGGCGATGTTGGCCTGCATGGCGATCTTCTGATCGGCGACGCCTGCGACTTCCATGCTCTCGAGCGCCGATTGCCAGTGGTGGAAAGCACCGTCCCATTCGCCGGCGCGGAAATTGGCGAGCCCGAGAAGATCGTGGCAGACTGCGACGCCGCCCAGCTCATCGACCTGGCCAAACACCTCGAGCGCGCGCTGTGCCAGTTTACGACCGTCCTCGGGACTGCCCCACGAGACGTGGACACGGGCCAGTCGGTAGGCGGCCTGTGCCACCGTCTCGGCGTTGCCGCTCTGCTCTGCTACGTAGAGCGCTTCCTCGGCCATCAGCAGCGCCTCTTCCGCCCTCCCGACTCTCTCGGCCACGACACACGATAGGTCGAGGGCCATCACCAGCTCCTCGCTCATCTCGGCTGTGCGAGCGCGGTCGACCAGGCTGGCAACCATCGAAGAGACGTCGACGGGTGCGACACCACGCTCGAGCTGTAGCCAGCCCAGCATCACGCCGGCGGACACCTCGGTCTCGAGCTCTCCCAGCTCGCGGGTCCGCTCGAAGACGTGCTGCAGCAGCGCCTCTGCCTCGGGTTCCCTGTCGGTTGCGGCGTAGATCCTGGCCAGGCGGTTCTCGATCTTGAGGCGAAGGCGCTCGTCATGAGAGTTCTTCGCCGCCGCGCGCAGGAACTCGTCGACTTCGTAGAGCGCGTACAAACGCTCGGCGAGGTCCGCGGCTTTGAGAGACCAGTCGAGTTTCTTGTCCCCCGCGTCCGAGTTCAAGTGGAGAACGGCGATCTCATCGGCGATCTCCCTCGACCCGGGCCCAGCCAGCCTCTCGAGCGTCTCGGCAGCGCGGCTGATCAGGTGAGCGCGTCGCTTGCCCGAGACGCGCGAGCTGATCACCTGCCGGACGAGTGGGTGACAGAAGCGATAGCGGAGCGACTGGCTGCCGGTCGCCCAGCGGCGCTCGCCGATTTCGCGAATCAGCCCGTGCCGCTCCTCAGCCGCTTGCAGCTCGCCCAGCACATCTTCCAGCCTCTTGGCCACCTGAGCGGCGACGACGGTCGTGTCGATTACAGACCCGCAGAGCGCCGCCGCCTCGAGGGTCCAACGGACGTTGGGCTCGAGCGAGTCGAGTCTACCGGCGATGACGCTCTCTAACCTGGCGTCCGGGCTGGGCAACTCGCCCTCGCGCACGGAGTACTTGAACAGACGCTTGCGGAGGATCTGATTTTCCAGAAGCGCCCGCAGCAGCTGTTCCGCCCTCAACCCGTTGCCTTGTGCGGCGCTGGGCAGCCAGGCAGCCAGCTCATCGCCGTACGACCCATCCAGCAGCCCTTCGGCGAGGTCGAGAATCGCCTCGTTCTCGAGTGGACGGACCGTCAGCTCGACGGTCGCCGGACCGAGTCGGTGCTGGAGCGGCTTGATGGAGATGGAGTCGGGGGACTCGGAGGGCTCATAAGTCACGAGGATGAGGACCGGCAGTGAGCCTAGCGCGGCACCGATGCGGGCCAGGAGATCGAGTGAGGAGCGATCGCTCCACTGCAGATCATCGATGAAGAGCAGCAGTGCGCGCTGGCGAGTGATGGCACGGCAGAGCGCGATGAACTGGTCGAACAAGGCATTGCGACCGGCGGAGGGCGCCGCGCCGGGCATCCAGCCGGGCACCTCTCGGCGCACAATCGCGGCGAGTGTCGCGTCGCCGGTCATGCCGATCAACTGGGCGAGCAGATCCCTGAACGGTCCGTACGGTCGATAGGCCGTCAGCCCCTGGATACAGCCTGCGGCGAGCACTACAGCAGAGGGGTCCGCCTCGCTGACCCGGCCGAGGAACGCTCTGGCCAGCGCCGTCTTGCCGACCCCGGTGGCGCCACTCAGCACGACCAGACGCCCTCGAGCACCCTGCTCGGCCCGGAGGTCTCGCACCATTCGGTCAAGCTGGGTCAGCTCGGTGGCACGGGCCACCAAGCGACCTACGTCATCGTATTCGCTCGCTCCCATTCCGCTCGAGTGGTCAGTGCCGCCTCACCCGTCGGTCTCAGGGCTGCGACATTTCGAGGATCCGCTTCCAGGTCTCGCCCGGGACGGGCATCACGGAGAGGCGCGGCAGACGGACCAGCTCCCAACTTCGAAACCACGTCTCCGACTTGATGCGCGACAGGGTCACGGGCCGGGGCAGCCGTTCCAGCGGGCTCACCTCAAACACCAGCAGTCGCTCGTCCTCCTTGTTCGGGTCGGGGTAGGCCTCGCTCTCCACACGTGCGATCCCGACGATCGCCCTCTCCTTTCCCGTGTGGTAGAACAGCGCCCGGTCACCCGGCCGCGCCTGCCGCATGTGTTTCAGCGCCAGCGAGTTCTCGACCCCGTCCCAGATCGCGCGTCCTTCGCGCTCCAGATCTTGGAAGGAGTAGTCGGCCGGCTCGCTCTTCAATAACCAGTAGGCCGGCACTACTCGACCTCCGCCTGCAGATCCGACTCGATCAGTCTCTCGCGTCGTTCGACGCTGACCACGCCCTTCACCTTGCGCACTGCTCTGGTGACTTTCGTAAGGTGCGTCAAGTTCTCGATCTCGACGACGAACTCCCCACGCATCCCCCCTTCCACCGCCTCCGTCACGGCGCTCTGAATGTTGGTACCCGTGTTGCTGATCGCCTTGGCGATATCCGATAGTAGGCCGCGACGGTCTGTACCCTCGACCCGAATGCGTACGAAGTACAGGTGTGCCTTGTCGGTTCGCCAGTCGATCTCGATTCGCCGCTCAGGGTGCTTGCTGAACTTGAGAATGTTGGGGCAGTCGCTGCGGTGGATCGAGATCCCGCGGCCGCGAGTGATGTAGCCGACGACCGGGTCGCCCGGCACCGGCTGGCAGCACTGCGAGTAGCGGACCGCCACATTGTCGATGCCCTGGATCTTCACGCCGCGCGGTCCGCCGCGTATCTGGTCGACCAGACGACCTATCCGCCCCGGCTTCTCCACCTCGGCCGGTACATCTTGGTCGGGCCAGAGATACCCCAAGATGGTCGAGAGCCCCACGTCGCCGCGGCCCAGCCCGGCGTAGAGCCCTTCCAAGCTGGCGAACCCGGCCCGCGAGCCCGCCTCCGCCAGCTCGGCCTCGGACGCCTTCTTGCGGCGCTTGCGAAGCTCGCGCTCCAGGTATTCCCTGCCGATCTTGACCGCCGTACTCTGCTCCTCCTGCCGGATCCACTGGCGGATCTTGTTCCGAGCCCGGGCGGTACGGACGAAGTTCAGCCAATCGGGTGACGGAGTCTGCTTGGGACTGGTGATGATCTCGACCGTATCGCCGCTGGTCAGCTGACGAGTCAGCGGAGCGATCCGGCCGTTGACCCGGGCGCCGGCGCAGTGGTAGCCCACCTCGGTGTGGACCGCGAAGGCGAAGTCGATGGGCGTGGCGCCCTTCGGCAACTGCTTGACATCGCCCGCCGGGGTGAAGACGAAGATCTCGTCCTGATAGAGATCGATGCGCAGGAACTCCAAGAACTCTTCGGGCTCCCTGGTCTCCTGCTGCCACTCCAGCACCTGTCTGAACCAGGCCAACTTCTCATCGACCTCGTCGGGAGCGCCCTTGTAGCCCTCCTTGTAGCGCCAGTGGGCGGCGATCCCGTACTCGGCGGTGCGGTGCATATCGTGGGTACGGATCTGGATCTCGTACAGGCGGCCGCCCGGTCCGAAGATCGTCGTGTGGAGCGACCGGTACATGTTCGACTTCGGCGTGGCGATATAGTCATGAAAGCGCTCGGTAAGCGGAGTCCACTTGTTGTGGATGGCGCCGAGAGCGTGATAGCAGTCCTTGATGGTGTCGGTGATGACCCGAATAGCCATTAAATCGTAGATCTCGTCGTACGGCTTCCCCCGCTTACGCATCTTGTTGTAGATCGACCAGAGATGCTTCGGTCGTCCAACGACCTCGCAATCGATCCCGGCTCTGGCCAGTTCCTCGGCG
>JASFTY010000327.1:0-5016 GCA_050050535.1 Gemmatimonadales bacterium
CGAGCTGTCGCTGTTCGCACGCTACCCGTTCTCATCGGGTATTACGACGGAGCTGGCGCTGAACCCGGACTTCAGCCAGGTCGAGTCGGATGTCGCCCAGATCGACGTCAACACGACGTTCGCCCTCTTCTTCCCGGAGCGGCGGCCCTTTTTCCAGGAAGGTAGCGACCTGTTCCAGTCGTACTTCCAGGTGCTGTACACGCGGCAGATCAACGACCCGCTGGTGACCGGGAAGCTGATCGGGCGCATGGGGCGCACGACTCTGGCCTACCTGGGCGGCCTGGACGAGAACTCGCCGATCCTGCTGCCGTTCCAGGAGCGGAGCTACGTCGGGCTGGCGGGGAGAAGCCTATCGAACGTTGGCCGCTTCCAGCAGACGTTCGGGCGCGACTCGTACGTCGGGGCGATCCTGACCGACCGGCGCCTGGAGGGTGAGAGCGGATCCGGCACGACGGGCGGAATCGACGGTCGGCTGCGCTTCCTGGAGAACTACAGGATCGAATATCAGGCGCTGGCCAGCTATACGCGCGAACCGGACGACACCACGCTGACCGCAGGTCTCGGCCGCGTCCGGTTCGGGGAGAAGGGCTACACGGGCGCCTACGACGGCGAATCGTACTGGGGACACGCGTGGTATGTGAGCGTCGAGCGCAACGCGCGCACCTGGTTCTTCGACTTCGACCTGTGGAACTCGAGCCCGACCTTCCGGGCCGACCTCGGTTTCGAGAACCGCAACGACTTCCATCGCTTCACGATGATTCAGGGGTTGCAGTTCTTCCCTCGCAGCCGGCTCATCCACCGGCTGCAGCCCGTGTTGTTCGTCCAGCGGATCTGGAACTGGGACTGGCAGATCAAAGATGATGTACTCGCCCTGCATTTTCCGATTACCTGGTTGGGTGAGACGTTCACGTTGTTCGAGCTCGCATGGGCTCGGGAGCGCTTTCGCGACGTCTGGTTCGAAGGACAGCGCAACCTGTTGATCATCGTCGAGTCGGGCTTCAGCGAGATCTTCCGCCCCGGACTGGTAATCAGACACGGCGACAGGGTCGCCCGCTTTGCCGATCCACCGGTCCCGGGAGTGGGGACGGACGTGGAGGCCCGATTCGAGTTCAAGCCGCTGACACGTTGGCTAATACAGCCGTCGATCCAATACTCGGAGCTGCACGACCGTGACAGTGGCGAGCAGTACTTCAGCGGCTACATCTTGCGCGCCCGAACCGTCTTCCAGTTCAGCCGCGAGTTCTTCGTCCGGCTGGTGGTGCAGTACAACGACTTCGACAAAACGCTCAGCTTCGAGCCGCTGCTGACCTACAGGCTCAACCCGTTCAGCATGTTCTACATCGGCTCGACGCACGGCTACCGCGACTACAGCGACCCCAGCGGCTTCACCCAGACCGAGCGTCAATTCTTCGCCAAGTTCCAGTACCTGTTCCAGCTATGAAGGCAAAAAAAGGCGCGGGGAGCGGGGCTGACGGCGAGTGTGGCTGCCTCCTCCAAAGAGCCGCCTGCCCCGATCCCCGCGCCGCTCACGACGGGGGCTGCTTCAGGTATCCCGTTACGATAGGAAAGCCGTCCAGGCCCGGCTGGACCGATAGGACAGCCCAATCAGGTACTGGAAGGCGCCACGCAGCGCAGCCCGCGCCTTGGCCAGTACCGAGTTTCGACGATTTATCGACACAGTGAGCACTCCAAAATCATATGTGACAATTACTTGCGTCGTTCGGGCCGGCCCGCGCCGCCCCGCCTATCGTGTCGCTTGATGCCGCCTCTACCCTATATGACGCAGCAAACCCCGAAATCGTTGCAGCGGCCGAGAAGACGAATCCCCGGCTGTCTTGGAAGCGTAATAGGCTATGACAGACGAAAGCTGCGGTCACACGTGACAGAGACGGCGATCATGGCGACGCCCTCAACGAAAAATCCCAAGCCCTCATGTCTGCGCCAGCTCGTCCCGCTCCTGATCGCGGGGCTCGCCGTTGGCTGCGGTGCGGGCGATTCCCCCTCCGGCCTCGACGGTGTCTACCGATACGATGTGCCGGAGCAGACCGGCGACGGCTGGGAGACGGGTCATCTCTCCGACTACGGGTTCGACCTGGGAGCGGTCGGCGAGCTGATCGCCCAGATCGGCGACGCGACGTACCCGAACGTTCACGGCGTACTCATCGTGCGAGACGGCGTCCTCGTGCTGGAGGAGTATTTCCCGGGCTACACGGCGGCGGGGGCATATGTCGACTTCGATCGCGAGACCTTGCACAGCTGCTACTCGGTGACGAAGAGCGTGAACGCGGCGCTAATCGGCATCGCCATCGACGAAGGGCTGATAGCCGGAGTTGATCAGCAGATCTCGGGCTTCTTGCCCGAGTACGCCGACATTTTCGTCGATCCGGATAAGGACCGGCTGCGCCTGGAGGACCTACTCACGATGTCGGCGGGACTGGAATGGGACGAGTTGACGTACCCGTACGCCGACCCCAGCAACAGCCACTACTGGCTGAGGCGGAGTCCGGACCCGGTCAGATACACGCTCGAGCAACCGGTGGTAGCGGATCCCGGACTGGAGTTCGCGTACAACAGCGGCCTCTCGCTGACCCTGGGTAAGATACTGGAGACCGCCGTCGGCGAGCGGCCGGACCATTATGCCGAGGATCATCTATTCGCACCGCTCGGCATCAGCGACTACTCGTGGAGTCTTTGGGGGGACGGCACGACACTGGATACGGGTGGTGGCCTGTCTCTGCGGCCGCGCGACATGGCGAAGTTCGGACAACTCTACCTGAACGGCGGCCGCTGGGGTGAGGCACAGGTAGTGAGCGAGGCGTGGGTGAGCGAATCCGTCCGGCCACACGCGCAATACTGGGCCTACGGGTATCAGTGGTGGCGTACCCGGTTAGAGACCGACATGCTGATGTACACGTCGTACATGGGTATCGGGTGGGGCGGACAGTACGTTTTCGTGGTGCCGGACCTCGACCTGGTCGTGGTACTCACTGGCGGCAACTACGACGAGTCGATAGCCTACGCCTACGACATGATCGAGGACCACGTGCTGCCGTCCATGCTTACCGCCCAGTCGCATGCGGTAGGCTCCTGTGTCGCAACGCCGCCGTAGCATAAGGAGACATCCCGTGGCAGTCTTCCAGCATCAGGTTGACCCCCCTCCAGCGCTACGGGTGCTCGCCCGACTGGCCGGTTTCGCTCTGCTGGGCGCCTGCTCGAACGGTGACGAGCCGACCAACTATAACCCGCCGCCGGGCTACGTCTACACAGTCCCCGAGCAGGTGGACGACGGTTGGCAGACCGCGTCATTGGCGGACGTGGGGATGGACCAGAGCCGCCTCGAGAACCTGATGAACAGGTTGCGAGTCAACTCGGGCCACCTGGTCCACGGTATCGCGATCGCCGTTGATGGCCAGCTCGTGTTCGAGGAGTACTTCTCCGGGTTCACGCACCCGACCTACGGCGAGCTGCCGGTGACGTACACTCGAGAGAGGAAGCACTGTCTGTCCTCCGTTGCCAAGAGCGTCACGGCGACGCTGCTGGGCATCGCGATCGGCGAGGGGCTCATCGCCGGCGTTGACGAGAAGGTATTCGACTACTTCCCCGAGCTGGCCGATCTGAACGTCGGTCAAAAGGGCGAGCTCGAGCTGGAACACCTGGCGACGATGTCCGCCGGTCTGCAATGGGACGAGTCGACCTACCCGATCGGCGATCCGCGAAACGACCTGATGAGGTGGCTCAGTCACTCCGGTGACCTGGTCCGATTCGTGCTTGAAAGACCGCTCGTTGCCGATCCCGGGACGCTGTTCAACTACAGCGGTGGTCTGACGAACGTGCTGGGTGAGGCCGTCAGCCGGGCCGGTGATCTGCGTCTGGATCACTTCTCCCGCGACTACCTGTTCACGCCGTTGGGTATCACGGACTTCTCCTGGTGGGTGCTGAGGCCCGATTTCGTCTATGCCTCCGGCGATGTCAGCCTGCGCCTGCGCGACATGTTGAAGCTCGGGCAACTCTACCTGCAGGGCGGTGTCTGGGAGGGCGAGCAGATCGTGCCGGCCGAATGGGTCGAGGCTTCCGCGACGCCCTACTTCAGGTTCAGCAGCCCGTGGCACGGCCACCGAGGATACAGCTATGGCTGGTGGCCGATGACTTCCGACTACGGCGCCGGTGCGTTCGGCGCTTCCGGCTGGGGCGAGCAGGCGATCATCGTGCTCCCCGAATTCGATATGGTGGCTGCCTTCACCGGCGGTTCCTACTGGGAGAGTCCGCTGCTGACCTACGATCAGATGATGCGCCAATACGTCCTGCCGGCTATCCGCTGAGGAGCCGGAGCGTGGGCCGCAGAGCACTGCAGCTGTTCGCAGCATCGGCGGTACTGGCTGCGACCGGCGTCTGTGACGGCGAGCGTCAGCCGAGCGAGTCCAGCCAGCCCTCGACTTCCTATACCTACGATGTCCCGGAGCGCACCGATGACGGACTGGCGACCGGCCACCTCAGCGACCATGGCCTCGACCTGCAGCGCATCACGCAGCTGATCGATGGGATCCTCGACGGGACGTATGTGAACATCCACAGCGTGCTGATCGTCAGGCACGGCGTGCTGGTCCTCGACGAGTACTTCCCGGGGCGGGACTACGACGGCTCTTACACCGTTTGGGATAGGGACATCCTGCACACGATGCAGTCGGTGACGAAGAGCTACAATTCGGCGCTCGTAGGCATCGCCATCGACCAAGGTCGCATCGAAAGCGTAGACGACAAGATCTCGACCTACCTGCCGGAATACGCCGACATATTCGAGGGTTCGGAGCGGGACAGCATACGCATCGAGCACCTGCTGGCGATGACCGCGGGCCTCTATTGGGACGAGTGGACCTACCCGAACGACGATATTCGCAACACGAACGTGGCGATGGCCCGGAGCCCCGACCCGGTGCGATACGCGCTCGAGTTGCCCGTCCTGGTGCCGCCCGGCACCACGTTCCGCTACAACAGCGGCATGGCGATCACCCTGGGCCG
>JASFTY010000328.1:0-4999 GCA_050050535.1 Gemmatimonadales bacterium
CGAGAACGTTAACGATGTGGTGGAACGGCATCTCGCGATCATCTATATGCCGCAGCTCATCCGTCACGTGCACATCCTGCTTGAGGCGCTGCGCGATGCCCGTACCCAGTTCTATCTGAAGGTCGGTACCTCGGGCACCGGCGGCATGGGCCTCAACATCCCCTTCACTCACTCCGAGCAGCGGCCCTCCAATATGTTGCTGGCCAAATCGAGCGTCGCCGGGGCGCACTCGCTGCTGCTCTTCCTTACAGCGCGTACGCCGGGCACGCCGGCGGTCAAGGAGATCAAGCCGACCGCGGCGATCGCCTGGAAGAGCATCGGTGATGGCCCCCTCAGCTGGCGCGGGAAGGCGCTCGAGCGCTTCGACACGACGGAGGCGGTCCCGATAGCCGAGGCGTTGGATGACGGGAGAGTGGCCTGGAAGAAGCTGGATGGACAGCTGGAGGCCGTCCACATCGACATGGGCGAAAACGGCCTGTTCAGCCGCGACGAGTTCGAGGCGATCTCGGCCCTCGGCCTGATGGAGCTGGTCACGACCGAGGAGATCGCGCAGGCCGTGATTCGTGAGATCCGTGGCAAGCCCACCGGCCTCGACATAGTCTCCGCCCTCGACAGCGCCTCCATGGGCCCCACCTACCGCGGCGGCGTGCTGCGTGAGGCGGCGCTGAGGCGCATCGAGGAGCTCGAGCGCCAGACCGGCAGCCGCAGCGTCGCCTTCGAGATGCTGGGACCCCCGCGACTCAGCAAGCTGCTGTTCGAGGCCCATATCCTCGAGCTGCTGTGCGAGACGCTCTCCGTTGCGGTCCAGCTCGACCCCGAGAAGACGGCCGAGGACGCCGCGAAGCTGCTGGCCAGCAACGACGGGCTGCGTGTCGGCATCGTGTCCATCGGCCTGCCGATCATCAGTCCCGAGGGCGACAAGGTCTTCCGCGGGCCGGAGCTGAAGGTTAGACCGGATGAGGGAGTTGCCGTGGATGAGAAGCTGATCGCCCGCGGCTGGGTCGACCTGCGGCCTGCGAACTGGCGGCTCTGGCGCGACCGGATCCAGAGTTACATCAAGGAAGTCGTGGAGGCGCCCGGCCCCGACGAGGGTTCCATCGCCGATGTCGATCAGGCGAGCCGCGGCGACAAGATACGCCCGGGCGCTGTAGTCGCTTGGGTCTTCAAGCGTGAGGACGGCGGCCAGCGCGCCAAGCGCTGAGCCGGGACAACAAAACTCGCGAACAGACGAGCCAGCGATGACCGACGAAGTCGAGCTGCGAGAGAAGAAGCCGAAGAAAGGCGCCGCCAAGGAGGCGACCTCCGAGAGCGTGGTCAGCACGGCGGGCCGGGAGCTCGCCGACGCGATAATCGACCAGGTCTCCAAACGCATCGTCGGGCAGGAGCACATGGTCGAGCGCGCCCTGATCGGCCTGCTGACCGGCGGCCACCTGCTGCTCGAGGGCGTGCCGGGACTTGCCAAGACGATGGCCGTTCGCACGATCGCCGAGACCATCGCCACCAGCTTCCAGCGGATCCAGTTCACGCCCGACCTGCTGCCGGCCGACGTGGTCGGTACGATGATCTACAACCAGAAGTCGGGCGACTTCGAGCCGCGCCACGGCCCCGTCTTCGCCAATATCATACTGGCCGACGAGGTCAACCGGGCGCCTGCAAAGGTCCAGTCGGCACTGCTCGAGGCGATGCAGGAGAAGCAGGTCACGTTCGGCGGCCGGACGTTCGCACTCGATGAGCCCTTCCTCGTCATGGCGACCCAGAACCCGATCGAGCAGGAGGGCACTTACCCGCTGCCGGAAGCACAGGTCGACCGCTTCATGCTCAAGGTGAAGATCGGCTACCCCTCGCGCGAGGAAGAGAAAGAGATCATGCGCCGCTTCGCCAGTGGCGAAGAGATCCCCGTCGACGCGGTCACCGATCCGGCCGCCATCCTGCAGGCGCGCAGCGACATCGCACGACTCTATATGGATGACAAGATCAGCGACTACATCGTCGACCTGGTCCACGCGACCCGGCAGCCGGCCGACTACGGAATACCCGAGCTCGTCCCACTCATCGAGTACGGCGCATCGCCGCGCGCCTCGCTGTACCTGGCCCAGACCGGCCGCGCGCACGCCTACCTGCGCGGCCGCGCTTACGTCATACCGGATGACGTGAAGGCGGTCGCGCCCGACGTATTCCGGCACCGCATCATCACGACCTACGAGGCGGAGGCCGAAGAGGTCACGTCAGACGAGATCGTGCGGCGGATTCTCGAGGCGGTAGAGGTGCCGTAAGAAGTACGAAGTACGAAGTACGAAGTACGAAGTACGAAGTACGAAGGTCGAAGTACGAAGGTCGAAGTACGAAGGTCGAAGTACGAAGGTCGAAGTACGAAGGTCGAAGTACGAAGTACGAAGTTCGAAGTACGAAGGTCGAAGTTCATCTGAATGATGACCACGAAGACCGTCCCCAGAGAGATCCTGCGCCAGGTCAAGCTGATCGAGCTACGGACGCGCGGCCTGGTCGATACGCTGTTCAGTGGCGAGTACCAATCTGTCTTCAAGGGTCAGGGGATGGAGTTCGCCGAGGTGCGCGAGTACGCGGCGGGCGACGACTTCCGCACGATCGATTGGAACGTGTCCGCCCGCATGGGGCATCCCTACGTCAAGAAGTACACGGAGGAGCGCGAGCTGACAGTACTGTTCGCCGTCGATCTGTCGGGCTCCGCCCAGTTCGGGACGCGGGGCCGGTTCAAGGCCGAGGTGGCAGCTGAGATCGCGGCGGTGATCGCCATGGCGGCGATCAAGAACAACGACCGGGTCGGCCTGCTGGTCTTCACGGACCGGGTCGAGCAATTCGTGCCGCCCAAGAAGGGGCGGCGGCATGCGCTTCGCCTGATCCGCGACCTGCTGGCCTTCGAGGCGTCCGGGCGCGGGACCGACCTCGCGGTCGCACTCGACTACGTCGGCCGGATCCTGCGGCAGCGGGCCATCGTGTTCTTGATCTCCGACTTCCTCGATTGGGGTTTCGAGAAGCCGCTCAAGGTGATCAGTCGGAGGCACGACGTGGTCGCCATCACGGTGTCGGATCCGCGCGAACGAGAGCTACCGGATGTGGGGTTCCTGGAGCTCTTCGATGCCGAGAGCGATCAACATGTCGTGCTCGACTCGGGGAACCGCTTCGTGAGGGAACAGTTCGAATATCTGGCCGGCGAAGAGGAGGCGCGCTTGAGCCGACTGTTGAGACGCCTCTCCATCGATCAGATCGAGATCCACACCGACCGGTCCTACGTGCCGCCGCTCATCGCCTTCTTCCGGGCACGGGAGCGCAAGCTGCAACGATGAGTATCCTGCTCGCCGCGATCGGCCTGATCGTGCAAGTGACCGCCGGAGATCCGGCTGCGATCCAGGTGCAGGCGGCGGTGTCGCACGACTCGGTCCGGATCGGCGAGCCGATCACGCTTACCGTCACGGTCAGCGGACCGCTGGGCGACGCGGAGGTCGCGTTCCCGGCGCTTCCTGACAGCGGAGCGATCACCGGGCTGGGTCCACCGTCGCTCACTGCGGAGCGCGGCAGGCACACGGCGCGCTACGAGCTGGCGGCCTGGCAGATCGGCGACCTGATGTTGCCGGCGGCGGACGTCCGTGTGGTGACCGACGCGGCCGAGCTCCGTATTCCGCTGCCGGGCGTGACCGTGCATGTGGTCTCGGTGCTACCGGCCGAGGCGGAGCTCGATACGCTCGCTTGGAAGCCGCCGTCCGGTGTTCTGGGGCCCAACTGGAGCACCGGCGAGAAGCTGGCGGCGCTGGGGCTGGCTCTGGCGCTCGCCGTCGCCACGTTCCTCTTCTTGAGGCGGCGTGGGGAGGTGCAGCCCGTGCCGGTCCCGGAAGCGAGGTCCGCTCGGGCGCTCGCCCTCGAGGCGCTGGATCGGCTGGAGGCGAGTGGGATGATCGAGGCCGGGGAACTGAAGGGCCTGTTCTCCGGTCTCTCGCACGTCCTCAGGGAATTTCTGGCGCGCACCGATGAGGCCTGGAGCCGGGACCTCACGACGGCGGAGCTGATGGCCTCGGTGTGGACAGACGGCGTCCCGGAGGCGCAGGTACGCTCGCTCGGTGGACTGCTCGACCGCGCTGATTGGGTGAAGTTCGCCGGCCAGCGCCCGTCCCGGGCGCAGGCGGGCCGAGCGCTCGACGCGGCTCGGCACTGGCTCACCGGCTTCGAGCGAGTGCGACCGGAGCCTGAGCCGCCGGAACTGGAGACGGCGAACGGAGAGGCGGCGCTCGGTCTCGAGCTCGAGGCGCTGACGGACCTGGATAGGATGTTCGCGGACCAGGCGACGCCGGAAGCGCCCGCCGACCGTGAAGCGGAGGAGCCGTGACGTTCGAGACCCCGTGGGCGTTCGCCCTGTTGCTGGTCTTCCCGCTCTGGTGGCTCTGGCGACGGGAGCGCGGGGGATTCCGCTACTCGCGCGGCACGATCGCGGCGCGCGCCGGACGCGGCATCAGCCGCTGGACGGCACGCGTGCCGCCGCTGCTCCGCGTCTTGGCGGTGCTCTCGCTGGTCATCGCGTTGGCTCGCCCGCAGACCGGTGTGACGACCGAGGAGATCGAGGCGGAAGGGATCGCGATCGCCCTGGTGATGGATATCTCCAGCTCGATGCTGGCGCTCGATATGCAGCCGCTGGATCGATTGGAGGTGGCGAAGCGAACCGTCCTCGAGTTCGTCAAGAACCGCCAGTACGACCGGATCGCGCTGATCGTCTTCGCCGGTGAAGCGCTGACCCAGGTGCCGGTGACGATCGACTATCAGATCCTCGAGCGGGCGATTCAGGAACTGCGCGTCGACCTGTTGGAGGACGGAACGGCGATCGGAACCGCCCTGGCCACCGCCGCCAACCGGTTACGCCGCACGCCGGGCGGTGCCAGGGTGGTGATCCTGCTGACCGACGGTGAGAACAACCGCGGCGAGGTCGACCCGATTACCGCGGCCCGGGCTGCAGCGGCGTACGGTATCCGAACCT
>JASFTY010000329.1:0-4996 GCA_050050535.1 Gemmatimonadales bacterium
CCCGCGGCAAGGTCAGGGGCGAGGTCGTGATCCTACCCGAGGTGGCGGACTCCGCCGCCTTCCAGGCCTGGCTGCCCCAGGCCCGGAACAAGTTCGTCCTCATCTCGTACGCCGAGCCCACCTGTCGCCCCACTGCGGACTGGGAAGAGTACGCGACGGAAGAGTCGTTCGAGCGGATGCAGGCCGAGCGCGACACGGCGCGCCGGGAGTGGCGGGCGCGGATCGAGAAGACCGGGTACAACCAGCGCCAGATCTCGAATGTCCTCGAGCAGGCGCGGGTCAGGGGCATCCTGACGATGAACTGGCCGGGTGCCTGGGGCACCACCCGGGTGTTCAGCGCCAGCACCGAGCGGGTACCGTCGTTGGTGTTGGGCTGTGAGGACTACGGTCTCCTGTTCCGGCTCGCCGAGCACGGCCAGGGCCCGGTGCTCGAGGTCGAGGCGCAGGGCCGCTTCCACGGTGAGGGGCCGGTGTTCAACACGGTGGCCGAGATCCGGGGCACGGAGAAGCCCGACGAGTACATCGTGCTGTCGGCGCACTACGATTCTTGGGACGGCGGCGCCGGCGCCACCGATAACGGGACGGGCAGTCTCACGATGCTCGAGGCGATGCGGATCCTCAAGGCCGTCTATCCCAACCCGAAGCGCACGATCATCGCCGGTCTCTGGGGCGGAGAGGAGCAGGGGTTGATCGGGTCACGTGCGTTCGCCGCGGATCACCCCGAGGTGATCGAAGGGCTCCAGGTCCTGCTAAATCAGGACAACGGGACCGGCCGAATCGTGCGGGCGAGCGGCACCGGGCTGATCCGGGCCGGTGAGTACTTCGCGCGCTGGCTGTCGCAGTTTCCCACCGAGATCTCGGGTCACATCGATCTCTCCGTGCCAGGCACGCCGAGCGGCGGCGGCAGCGACCACGCGTCGTTCCTGTGCACGGGCGCGCCCGCCTTCTTCCTGGGCGCGCACAACTGGTCGTACTTCCCGTACACCTGGCACACGAACCGCGACACGTTCGACAAGATCGTCTTCGACGATCTCAAGAACAACGCGACCCTGTTCGCCATGCTCGCCTACCTCGCCGCCGAGGAGGACGAGCTGATGCCGCGCGACCAGCGCGTGCTGCCCGTCAGCCGCCGCACGGGCGAGCAGATGACCTGGCCCGAGTGCCGACCGCCGATGAGGAGCTGGGCAGAGTACCGGGAGCGTTAATTATCGTTGTGGGAGTTGGCAGATCGGGACGTAGTGAAGTAGCAGCGAGTGAGTAATTGAGCAACTGAGCATTCGAGGTAGGGACCCTTCCGACTTCGAATGCTCTCTTGCTCGAATGCTCACTTGATCTGACCTCCCTACATGTAGTAGTGCTCTCATACAACTGAGGGTCGAGCCTGGTGAGTACAGTGCGTCGAAGAGCGGCGCTTCTTCAGCGTGCGCCTAGCCGCTCTCTTCTCTTAAGTGTCGCGTTCGCGGCGGCCTGTCGTCCGAATTCGCCCGCCGACGACGCGGAACGCTCGGCGGCAGCGCTCGCCCAGCCGGGGCGCACGAGGGTCGTCATGCTGGGCACCGGCACGCCGAACGCCGAGCCCGACCGCTCGGGCCCGGCGGTAGCGATCGTCGTCGACGATACGCCGTACCTCATCGATCTGGGCCCGGGCGTGGTGCGGCGCGCAAATGCGGCCTATCAGGCCGGCGTCGAGGGACTGGAGGTCTCGCGGCTCAGGTACGCCTTCATCACCCATCTGCACACCGATCACACGCTCGGCTACGCCGATTTCATCTTCACACCGTGGGTCCTGGAGCGCGACGTTCCGGCGGAGGTGTACGGGCCGCCGGGCCTGCAGGCGATGACCGAACACCTGCTGGCGGCCTACGAGGAGGACGTACGGGTCCGCATCGACGGCTTCGAGCCGGCCAACCCAGACGGATACAAGGTCAACGTCCACGAGATCGAGCCCGGCCTCATCTTCGAGGACGAGAACGTGCGCGTTACGGCCTTCCTCGTTCGGCACGGCGCCTGGCCCCGATCGTTCGGCTACCGCTTCGACACGCCGGACCGGACGATCGTGATCTCCGGGGACACCCGGCCGACGCCCGCCATCGCGGAGCACTGTCGCCGCTGCGACGTGCTGATCCACGAGGTCTACTCGCAGGCGGGCTTCGAGGGGCGGCCGCCGGTGTGGCAGCGCTACCATTCGAGTTCGCATACATCGTCTTTGGAGCTCGGCCGCATTGCGGCGGAGGCGCAGCCGCGGTTGCTGGTACTCTACCACCAGCTGTTGTGGGGCTCGACGCCGTCGGAGCTGGTCGACGAGATACGCCAAGTCTACGACGGTGAGATCGTGTATGGGAACGACCTCGATGTCTATTGAGGTGTAAGCGGGAGGCGCCATGTCCAACGTCACCGAGCTCAGCCGCCGCCGTTTCTTCGCCTACTTCTCGGGCATCGGTCTCTCAGCCACGCTGCTGCCCGGTGCGCTCTGGTCGCTGCTTCAGGATCAAGATCAGCCGAGAATCACCAAAGAGATGCTCGCCGACTGCGAGGTGATCGCCGGCCTCGAGTTCAGCGACGCAGAGCGCGAGCTGATGCTGGAGGGGCTCAACCGCCGGTTGCACGACTACGAGGTGATCCGCAGCCTCGAGCTGGCCAACAAGTTGCCCCCGGCCCTCTACTTCGAGCCGGTCCCGCCGGGCTACACGGTGACCCGGGAACGTGGCGTCTCGCGCCGCAGCGAGGTACGGATCGATCGGCTGCCGTCGGACCTGGAGGAGGTCGCGTTCTGGCCGGTGACGCACCTGGCGAAGCTGATCGAGACGCGGCGCCTGTCGTCGGTGCAACTCACCAGGATGTACCTCGAGCGGTCGAAGAAGTACGGCCCCAAGCTCGAGTGTGTGGTCACGCTCACCGAGGAGCTGGCCCTCGAGCAGGCGCATCGTGCCGACGACGAGATCGCCGCCGGCAACTACCGCGGGCCGCTGCACGGCATCCCGTGGGGTGCGAAGGACCTGCTGGCGATACCCGAGTACAGAACGACGTGGGGCGCCGGGCCGTACAAGGATCAGGTGATCGACGAGGACGCCACGGTGACGAGGCGGCTCGAGGAGGCGGGCGCCGTGCTGGTGGCGAAACTGACGCTGGGCGCCCTGGCGATGGGCGACGTCTGGTACGGCGGCAGGACGCGCAACCCCTGGGACTACGAGGAGGGTTCGAGCGGGTCGTCGGCAGGCCCCGCGGCGGCGACGGCGGCCGGCCTCGTAGGCTTCGGAATCGGCAGCGAGACCCTCGGCTCAATCGTGTCACCGTGCACGCGCTGCGGCACGACCGGCCTGCGGCCGACGTTCGGGCGCGTGAGCCGCTACGGCGCGATGGCACTCTCCTGGAGCATGGACAAGGTCGGTCCGATCTGTCGGAGCGTCGAGGACTGCGCACTGGTGTTCGAGGCGATCTACGGCCCCGACGGAAAGGATCTATCGGTCGTCGATCTCCCGTTCGACTGGGACGCGGAACTCGACGTCAGGAACCTGCGGGTCGGCTACGTGAAGAGCGCCTTCGAGCGCGAGCGCGAGCGCCAGCAGGAGTGGCAGGCGTTCGACGAAGCTGTCCTGGAGACGCTGCGATCGCTGGGTATCGAGCTGATCACCGTGGAGCTGCCGGATCTGCCGGTGAACGCGATGCGCATTATTCTCAGTGCCGAGGCGGCGGCGGCGTTCGACGAACTGACGCGCAGCGGGCGCGACGACCTGTTGCAGCGTCAGGACAGGGGGGCGTGGCCGAACTCGTTCCGCCAGTCACGCTTCATCCCGGCCGTCGAGTACATCCAGGCGAACCGCGTCCGCACTCTGGCACTGAGGGCCATGGCGGACCTCATGTCGGACATCGACGTCTATGTCGTCCCGTCCTACGGCGGTAGCAACCTGACGCTGACGAACCTCACCGGACACCCGTGCGTCGTCTTGCCGAACGGGTTCCGGGAGGACGGCACACCGACGAGCATCAGCTTCATCGGCAAGCTTTACGGCGAGTCCGAGATGTTGGCGGTGGCGCGTGCCTATCAGGAGGCGACCGACTTCCACTTGCGGCGCCCGGTGCTCCGCTCTTGACGACGTGAGCCTCGCGGCTGGCTAGTCCCCCGCGAAGAAGCGCTCGATCTCGTCCCAGCGGGTCAGAGCGTCCTCGTAGCCGAGCTCCAAGACGCGACTGATGAAGGGCGCCTCGAAGATCAGGTAGCTGAGCAGCTCGGAACCGTGCGTCCGATGGCTGCCCAGCCCGCGCAGCAGGAAGCGCAGCGAGCGCGGCAGCCGACTCTTGTGCTCTTCGGCCAGCAGGCCCAGGTCGCGCGACGGTCGGATGACGAACAGCTCGATCGGCCTCAGACCGTCGGAGCTGGACGTCCCGGGCGGCAGCGCTGAGAGCAGCCGGTTGATTCGTTGCAGGCGCTCCGCATCCGCTTCCAGGGCATCGAGGAAGATGCTATTGAGCAGTGCACTGAGCAGCTGAGCCGGCGGCGGGTAGCCGGCGGTCGCCAGGGCTCGCACTTCATCCAACGTGGGGCTGTAGCGCGTCGCGATGGCGAGCAGGCGGTCGGCGCCGAGATGGATGGCGGGCGCTAGAGGGGCGGATAGTCGAATGCTGCCATCGCCATAGTACTCACCATCGATGGGGATGGCCGGAAAGATGAGTGGGATCGATCCCGAGGCCATTACGTGATCGACGGTGATCTTGGTGGCGAGCCCGCAACGGCGAACGCGCTCCCAGGTGGGCACGCCTTCGCCGCCCTGCACGAACGTCACACTCTGACCCGTGGCGTAACGGGTCGCCGTCAGCCCGAGGGCCCGCAGGTGCCCTTCCGCGACGTTCATCGCGATTCCCTCGACGCTCAGTTGCTCCTCGAGGAACCGTTTCAACGGCGTCGTGTCGAGCAGGCTCTTCACCGGCGGTCCCAACGATGTGCCGCCGCCGCCCAGCGTCCAGAGCCAGCGGGCTCCCGTGAGTCCCAGGACGCCGA
>JASFTY010000330.1:0-4990 GCA_050050535.1 Gemmatimonadales bacterium
CGAAGCTCGCCGGCCGGGGGTCGGAGGCGGAGGACCAATCGCTCCAGGCTCGCGCCACCGGCCGAGGGCGGTCTCGACTTCGGTGGTGAGCTCGCGACTTCCGCGAGGTGGTCCTCCGCCTCCTCGCGCGAACCGGCATCCAGGTTGACCTAGGACAGCGTGCGGGTGCGGTCTTCCTCGGCGACCTGGTCGACGAACTCGGCCACAGACATGACGACCTGCTTCTCCTCGGCGCCGCGCTTGCGGACGGCGACCGATCCGGCGTCGGCCTCGCGCTTGCCGACGACTGCCAGGTAGGGGACCCTCTGCAGTTCGCCGTCGCGGACCCGATAGGAGAGGGTCTCGGAGCGGTTGTCGAGCTCGGCGCGCAGCCCGGCGTCGAGGAGCGCCTGCCTCACCGAGGCGGCCGCCTCTGCCAGCTCCTCCGATACTGGAATGACCCGAACTTGCACCGGTGCGAGCCACACGGGGAAAGCGCCGGCGAAGTGCTCGATCAAGCCACCCACGAAGCGCTCGAACGTACCGTAAATCGCCCGGTGGATCATCGCCGGCCGGTGCTTCTGGTTGTCGGCCCCGACGTAGGTGAGGTCGAACTGCTCGGGCAGTACGAAGTCGAGCTGGATGGTCGAGCCTTGCCACTCGCGGCCGATGGCGTCGAGGAACTTGACATCGATCTTCGGCCCGTAGAACGCGCCACTGCCCGCGTCGACCGCGTAGGTCAGTCCGCGCCGCTCGATGGCGTTGCGCAGCGCGCGCTCCGCTTCGTCCCAGACCTGGTCCGAGCCGATCCGCTTCGCCGGGCGCGTGGAGAAGTCGAGGCGGAAGCGGAGCCCGAAGGTCCCGTAGATGTAGTCGACGAGGTCGAGCATCGCGAAGATCTCGTCCTCGACCTGATCGGGCCGGCAGAAGATGTGCGCATCGTCCATTGTCAGCCCGCGGACGCGGAGCATGCCGTGCAGCGTGCCCGACTTCTCGTTGCGGTAGTCGCTGGCGATCTCCGCGTAGCGAAGCGGGAGATCGCGGTAACTGCGCTGCCGCGCCGCGTATATCTCCATGTGGCCGGGGCAATTCATCGGCTTGACCCGATAGTTCTCCTTCTCGCCTTCCATCTCCATCGCCGGGAACATCACCTCCGAGTAGGCCTGTAGATGCCCCGACCTTCGGAACAGCGTCTCCCTGGAGATATGGGGAGTGTAGACGAAATCGTAGCCGCGGCGCAGCAGCTCGTCCTCGAGGAAGCGCCGCAGCACGTACTGGATCATCGCGCCCTTCGGATGCCAATGGATGAGGCCGGGCCCCACATCGTCCTGGATGCTGAACAGGTCGAACTCCTTGCCGAGCAGCCGGTGGTCGCGCCGGCGGGCTTCATCGAGTCGCCGCAGGTGTTCTTCGAGGTGTGCGGCCTCGAAGAAGCCGGTCCCGTAGATCCGCTGTAGCATCGGACGCCGCTCGTCGCCCCGCCAATAGGCGCCCGCCGCATGCAGGATCTTGTAGTTCTTCACCCGTCCGGTGGACGGCAGATGCGGGCCACGGCAAAGGTCGAGGAACTCGCCGTCGCGGTATACCGAGATGACGTCGCCCTCCTCGATCTCCTCCAAGCGCTCGAGCTTGTAGGGGTCGTCGGAGAACAGCTCCCGCGCCTCGGCACGTCCGACCTCACGGCGCTCGAAGGCGTCGTCGGCGGCGACGACTTCCGCCATGCGTGCCTCGATCCGCTCGAGATCCTCCGGGGTGAAGGGCTGCTCGACGTCGAAGTCGTAGTAGAAGCCCTCGGCGATCGGCGGACCGAACCCGATCCCCGCGTTCGGCCACAGGCTGCGAACCGCCGTGGCCAGCACATGCGCCGTCGAGTGGCGGAGGACGTAAAGCGCATCCTCATCGCCGTCGTCCTCGAACAGGAACTTCACCCTTCCGGGCCGCGTGATCGGCCGGGCGAGGTCTATGATCTCGTCGTCCAGCTTCGCCGCGATCGCCTTCTCCGTAAGGTCACCGTCGACCTGCTCCGCCAGCTCACGGGCCGAGATACCAGGCTCGACCTCTACCTCGGAGCCGTCCTGGAGCACCAGCTTCAGCTTTTCCGCGCTCACTTTGACTCACCGGGTCTAGAGTAAAAACTCAGGGCGCCACAGATACGACCCGGGGCGCCCGCACCGTTCTATTCTGGTATTCTGCTAGGGAAGGCTCAAGTGTCAAGGCGGAGTTCGTTGGGATTGTGGGACTCCCATCTTGTTCGGCGGATCGTCACCGCCCATTCTTCCCTCGGCACCGGCAACGTGAACGGAGGGACGAGATGAAGGTGGCGTGCGCGCAGTTCCGTCATGAAGGTGATCGGGAGAAAAGCCTGGGCAAGGGGCTGGAATGGGTGGCGCGGGCGGCTGATGCCGGGGCGGAGCTAATCGTCTTCCCCGAGCTCGCATTCGACTTCTTCTTCCCCCAGGTCCGCGCCGATGCCAGCTACTTCGACCTGGGTGAGCCGATCCCGGGCCCGACGACCGAGCGTTTCCAGGCGGCGGCCGCGAAGCACGGCATAGTCACCGTGATCAACGTGTTCGAGCGTGCGGCGCCGGGACGCTACTATGACGCTTCGCCGGTCATCGACGCCGATGGAACGTTGCTCGGCACCAGCCGCATGCTCCACATCGCCGAGGAACCGGGCTACAACGAGAAGTTCTACTACTGGCCGGGTGACGGCGGCTGGCCGGTCTTCGAGACCGGGGCCGGTCGTCTGGGCGTGGCGATCTGTTACGACCGGCACTACCCGGAGCACTTCCGGGCCCTGGCGCTGGGTGGCGCCGAGATCGTGGTCGTGCCCACGGCGACATCGATGTCGGAACAGGCTTTCCGCAACGTCTGGGAGATCGAAGTCCAGGCGGCCGCCGTGGCGAACCAGATGTTCATCGCGGTGGCGAACCGGGCCGGCCGCGACGGCGAGTTGCAGTTCTTCGGCGAAAGCTTCGTCGCCGGACCGAACGGCATGATCATCACCAGGGCGGCGACCGACGAGGAGGAGCTGCTGGTCACCGAGATCGATCTCAAGGCGATAGAAGAGACGCGACGACACGTACCGTTCCTCCGGGACCTGCGCAGCGACCTCTACGGCACACGATAGCCGCCAGATGGACGGGCGCCGCGGGGAGGGCCTTGAGCGTGCGGTGGATTGCGGATCTGGGTGAGAGGGGCTAGAATTGAGGTCCCCTGCCTCACCAAAATCTGGAGACCGCCTTCCCCCCGCTGCCCAAGGTGTTGGGACGCCTCAAGTTATGCGCCCTGTTGCGACAGGGTGGAGGAATCGGATGTTCCGCAGGCTGACACTCGCCGCCGCTCTGCTCGCCTCGATCGCCGCGCCGCTGCACGGCCAGGTACAGATCGGCCTCTCCGGTTTCGCCGGCGGCATGCTGCCGGTGGGTGAACTGTTCGACGAGCTGCGTCTAGCAGGACAGATCGTGGCCAACGTGGGCCAGGAGCCGGGTCTGGTCGTCGGGGGACGTGTCACGGTGTGGAGGTCACGGTTCGCCGTCGAGGCCGAAGCGGGCTACGCGTTCTCGAACGTCGACATACCGGCGTCGATCGTGGAGGCGGGTCTGGACAACAGCGCTTCGCTGTTCGTCGGGTCGCTGAACGTGCTGTACGTGATCTTTCAAGCACCGTTCAGCCCGCTGAGCATCTACGTGTCGGGTGGCGGTGGCCTGGTGAGCCGCAGCGGCGACTTCTTCGACATCTTCGAGGGTACGACGGACCTTGCGGGGACGTTGGGATTCGGCCTGCGCTTCGGCCTGGGCCGCGCCACCCAGCTACGGTTCGATGTGCGCGACTACATCTCGTCCTTCGCGCCGACGCGTGGAGAAGACGATTTCGATTCGCGCCTGCAGAACGACTTGATCGCGACGATAGGCCTGGAGTTCGTGCTCAGGCCCGTAGAATAGCGTTGCTCAGCGCTCGACCCGCGCGAGTCGCCAGCCGAGGTCCGTGCGGACGAAGAACATTCTCAACTCCAGCGTGGCCTCGCGCTCTTCGCCGGTGCGGGCGAGGCGGTAACTCATCTTCTGCCTGGTCCTGACCTCGGCTTCGCTGGGGCCGATGTCGGTATTCCCCACCTCGATGCTCACCGAGAGGTTCGTGGCCCGCTGGAACCAGACCTCGTAGAGGTCTCTTCTCTCGGCCGCGGGAATCGCCGCCTGGTAGATCTCCCGCTCGAGGCGCGCCATGTCGCTCGCCTCGAGTGCCTGGCGATAGCCCTCGATGAGCGCCGTGATGGCCTCGCTGGGCGGCACCGGAGTCGCGTGCTCGCCGCCGGCCTCGTCCTCCGGGGCGGGCGGATCGAGCTGGCCCGGGTCCGCTGCTGCCTGTTCCGCGGCCGCCGCCGCGGCGGCCAGCTCTTCCAGTCTCAGCACCGCCTGGCCCTCGAGTTCTTCGAAGTCGTTCTTGGCGGTGGCGAACGCCAGGGCGGCACGCACGATGCGACCGGCCCGCAGGTCGCTCTCGGCGCCGTTGAACAGGCCTTGCACCTGGGCGAAGCGCCCCGGGAAGATCGTGTCTGCCCCGGCACGTTGCGCGGCGTCGCGCGCCAACTGGGCATCTGAACGTGCCTGCTCCGCGTGTGAGCGCTCGGCGGCCAGCTCGTCGGGGCGTCCGCTCGGTTCGCCCGCGGCCGGGACTGCGCGCTCCTGCCGGGGAACCGAGGGCTGCGACTGGTTGCCGAGCTGCTCACCCCCGCTGTCCCCGGGCTCGACGTCGAGCGCAGCGGCAGCCAGCGAGTCGGGCGCCGGGCCGCCCACGTTCGCAGCGTCCTGGTCGGCAGGGACATTGATCTCGGACAGACGGAGCTCGCCGCCGCCGGTCGACTGCCGCCAGATGGGGAAGGCGCCGATGACCGTGGCGGCGGCCACCGCGCCGGCCGCCGCCAGCCAGCGAACGCGCCGCTGCGGTCGCGGCCTCGGCGGCCGCGTGCCCACGTCGTCGCCCCGGGTTGCGGCTTTCGCAGGTGAAGTCC
>JASFTY010000331.1:0-4989 GCA_050050535.1 Gemmatimonadales bacterium
TGTGTCGTAGAGGAAGATGGCGCCGCTGCGGTTCTCGAGACCACGCGCATACGCCATCCAGCGACTGTCCGGCGACCAGCTCACCCGCACGTTGTTCAGGGCGCCGTGGGTCCACCACATGTCGTGGTCCACCTCGACGATGCGGCGTCGCTCCACGTCGTATACGTAGATGGTCTTCGCCTGGTCAACGAACGCCAGCTTCTTGCTGTCCGGCGACCAGTACGGACGGTAGCGGTATCCGGCGCCCATCGAGGTCAAGCGCTGCTCGGCGCCCGAGCCGTCCGCCGGTCGGATCGTCAGCTCGTATTCGCCGGAACGGTCGCTCCAGTAGGCGACGTACTTTCCGTCGGGCGACCAGGTCGGGTAGCGCTCCGCGACCCCGCTGCTCGCCGTCAGGTTGCGGATCGGACCGTGCTCCGCCGGGACCGTGAACACATCGCCGCGCGCCTCGAAGACGGCCCGTTTGCCGGTCGGGGACACCCAACCGCTGAAGATCAGCTCGGAGACGTTCTCGATCCGCGGCTTCAGCGTAGCCAGATCGGTCACTACTTCCACCCCGACTTCCCGATACTCCTCCGTAGCGAGGTCCAGCAGGTAGAGCCGACCGCCGGCCTCAAAGACGATGTCCGAGGGCCCAATGGCCGGGAAGTGGATGTCGAACTCGCTGAATTCGGTGACCTGTCGGAAAGCCTCGGAGTCCAGATCGTAGGCCCAGATGTTGTGCCGCAGGTTCGCGCCGCGGTCGGACAGGAAGTAGAGCGTGCGGCCGTGCCACATCGGGTGGGCGTCGTTCGCGTCGCTGACCGTGATGTTGCGTGACGAATAGTCCCGCAGGTTGAACAACCAGATCTCCGGTGCCCAGCCGCCGCGGTATCGCTTCCAGGTACGGAAATCCCGGCTCCTCGGCATGTAGGCTAGCAACTCGCCGTCAGGTGAGAGGGCCCCGAACTCGCCGTAGGGGATCGGCAGTTTCTCGGGTAGACCGCCGCGGTCGGCCACGCGGTAGAACTGACTGAACCGCTGGCGCCCGCTCTCCATAGACGACGCGTAGAGGATGTCGTGCCCGTTCGGGTACCAGTCGACCACGCGGTCTTCCATCGGGTGATGTGTGATGCGCACCGGCTCGCCGCCCGTTACGGGGATCGTGTAGATGTCGGCGTTGCCGTCGTAGTTGCCGGTGAAGGCGATGGTCGAGCCGTCCGGCGAGAAGCGGGGGAAAGACTCTTCTCCGGCCGGCGAGCTGAGGCGCTGCGCTGTGCCGCCGGTCTTCGGCACGACCCAGATGTCGCCGGCGTAGATGAAGGCGATGTGCGTGCTCGAGACGTCCGGCTGCCGGAGCATCCGGGCGTCGATCTGCGCGTGGAGCGCTCGCGCCGAGAGAGCGACGAGCGCGATGGCGGATAGTAGCCGAAGTGTCCGCATCATAGACCTCGTGCGTTGGCGGTTGTTACTGAGCGGTGGACCAGATCCGCTGAACGTCCGCTTCAGCGGCGATGTATCCGAAAGCTGCCCATTGGGATCCCTCGAGCACACTACGGAACACAACCTCCGCCTGTTCCAGCCGGCCATTGTAGTAGTGCCAGTTGCCGATCCCGTAGCCCAGGGTGGCATTATCGAGCCCGTCGGCCGTTTGCGCTTCTGCCAGCAGGACCTCGGCATCGAGCTCGCCTTTGTACATGAGCAGCAGTCGGTGATAGCTGTCGTTCTCGATGATGTCCATCTCGGCGTGGATCGGTTCGAGGACGGCCGCCGCCTCGTCCTCGCGGCCCAGACGTCTCAGCGTCATGTAGAGCCAGTGCGAGGTCGCCACGAGCATGTCCGGGTTCCTCGAGGTTGTCATGCACTCGCGGTAGGCGCGCAGCGCGTTCTCGAAGTCGCCCTTCAGGTAGTACGCGAGCCCCAGGTGATACCAGATGTTGGAGTGCAGTGTGCTTGTGGGGATGTTGCGGGCGTTGGGCATGCCGTCGGGCTCGACCTCGTCCTCGGTGCCGGCGATGAGCTGCGCCGCGCGCTCGAGGTCGGCTATCGCGTCGTCGAACCGACGCACCGTGATGTAGCGGTGGCCGCGGTGACGGTACATGCGGGGGTCGTCGGGGTGCTTGGCGATCCCCTCGCTGTAGATCGCGATGGCCTCTTGGTACTCGCCGAGGTAGGCGGAGCGGCGGCCCAACCAGATGATGGCGTCGGCGTCGTCGGGGTCGGCCTCGTAATCGGCCCGCGCCTCGGCCAGCCTGGCCTCCCGGTCTGCGCGCGCCTCCTCGGACATCTCTGGCGGGTAGAGCGCTTCCCCGGAGAGCGACATCGCCTGGGCGCCGGCTGGAAGTTCGGGCGCGGCGCTGGTCTGGTCTCCTCGCTCGCAGGCGGGGAGTAGTAGTACGAGCAGCGACAGCGAAACGAGCCGCATGTGAACCTGCCTGTTGGGGTTTGTGAGAACGGGCCTATGGTAACGGATATAGACGGAAGGTGCCAGCGGCCGGCTAGCTCTTGCGCCGCTTCTCGGTGCGCAGGCGGCGAATCTCCTCATGCTGCGCGCGGATGGCGGCCATCACCCTGTCCACCAAAGCCTGGGCCGTCTCGCGCGTGCGCGGCCGGGAGGCCAGCTCGGAATAGTCGATCGGCTTGCCGTACTTGATGTAGATGTGCTGCCCGATCCTGGGGAACGTGCGGCCGATGGGCAGCAGGTCCTGCATGCCGTCGATCGCGACCGGGATCACCCGGGGCTTGGTCGCCAGGGCGAGCAGCCCGGCCCCCGGGCGTCCTTCTTCGACCTCGCCGGTACGGCTGCGTGTCCCCTCGGGGAAGAGGATGATCGTCCCTTTGGGCAGCACCTCCATCATCTTGTGGAGCGCGTGGAGGTCGCGTCGGCCCGGACGCACCGGGATGCAGCGTGTGTGGGTGGACCACCAGGCGATGAGCCGGTTCTTGAAGAAGTTCTCCCACGCCGCTGGATGCCAGGGCACGAGATAGGGCCTGATCCACGACTTCGGAAAGAAGGCGCCGATCCCGACCGGCATGCTGTCGATCATCGACTGGTGGTTGGAGAGCAGGAGCGTGTTCGGGTCGTCGCCCACGTGCCTGCGGCCGATTACCGTCGTCCGATTGAGAACATGGAAGAAGACCCAGGCGAGCGTGACGGTTATGTTGGTGACCAGGTAGCTGGTGATGTGCCAGATGATGTTGGAAAGCCAGCCGGGACGGCCCCGCGCCTGGGCCGCCACGCGGCGGCCGAACCTCTTGACACCCAGAATATCTCCCATGCATCACTCCGCGGCTGAGCTGCGCATGAAGCTTAGGCGCCGACGGGATGCCCGACAAGGGAGGCTCGCCGGTCTTGGGCGTCGAGCGAGCCACACGGGCCCGGTATCGAAAGCTCTCGAGGTGACTAGATTGGGCGCATGAACGGCTCGAGTACCCGCGCCCTTCTACCACTCGGTGTGCGCTACATACTCATCAGTACCCTCTTCTTCAGCCTGATGAGCGTGCTGGTGAAGCTGGCGGGGCAGCGGCTGCCGGTCCTCGAGGTAGTCTTCGCCCGCGGCGTCGTCAGTCTCCCCCTCGCCTACTGGCTGGTGCGGCGCGCCGCGGTACCACTCTGGGGGAACCGGCGCTGGATTCTCGTGCTTCGCGGGCTCATTGGCTTCGCGGCGATGAGCTGCTTCTACTTCGCCCTCACGCGGATCGCCATCGCCGAGGCGACGGTCCTTCACTTCACCAGCCCGCTCTGGACCGCGCTGCTCGCCGCACTCGTACTCCGTGAACCGGTCACCGGCCGGATCATCGCCTCGATCGCGGTGAGCCTCGCCGGCGTGGCGCTGATCACGCGGCCCGGCTTCCTGTTCGGCGGCGCCGCTGCGGAGACCGACCTCTTGGGCGTCGGCGCCGCGTTGCTCGGCGCGATGCTCGCTGCCGGCGCCTACGTGACAGTCCGTGAGGCGAGCAAGACGGAGCACCCGCTCGTCATCGTCTTCTATTTCCCAATGGTGATGATCCCAGCGACGGCTCCGTTCTGGCCGAGCTTCCAGTTGCCCCACGGCTGGGAGTGGCTCGTGCTGCTCGGCGTCGGCGTCAGTACCCAGGTCGGCCAGGTCTTCCTCACGCGTGGCCTGAGCTTGGAGCCCGCCGCCCGCGCGATGACGATCGGCTATTCGCAGATCGTGCTCGTGGCGATCTGGGGGATGGTCTTCTTCGGTGAGTTCCCGGACATCTGGAGCGCCGCCGGAGCGCTACTGGTGATCGCCGGGACGCTGGCGGTGGCGCTGAGCCGCCGCGCGCCGGTGCCCGCTGCGGCGCACACGGAAGGCGCGGCACGCGCCGAGGCCGCCGACGCGTGAGTGCTGCTTCAACCAGGGTCCGTCACGGGCATCGGGGCGGGTCGTCTCGCTCCGGCCTCCCCCGCGCTCACGGCTGCCGCCGTGACCGCGGGGTCGTAAAGCCAGCTCCGCTCGGCGACCCGCCCCGACGCCGGTCGTCGGCGGGTGAGCGCCAACCGCTCTCCCCCCCAGCAAGCACCTGCCCAGGCAACGGAACTAAGCGGTTCAATACCCTCTGTTCTCCGCGACGTCCCAGCCCGCAACGATGCGATTCACTCCCCCACGCTCGTCGCGCGCGTAATAGACCCACTCGACCTGGCCGAAGGCCAGAGCGACGGTCTCGGTGAGGCCGGGCGCCGACGAGCCGGTCTCACCCTCCACGGAGCGGATCCTGACGCCCCTCAGCCGCACGATTCCTGTCGGCTCCTCGTCCGACGCTCGTGCGAAGAAGACCAGCTCGGCGTCCGCGATCGTCCTGCCTTCCGCGCACGCTAGAGCGAGCAGCGGGCTGGACCTGTCGATCGGTTTGGTGATGACCAGGTCTCCGACTTCGGGGCGGACCCCGGCGACTGTCTGGGTGCCCGGGCGCGGCACGAGGTTGGAGACGCCCCATCCGAAACCGAGGACCTCGATCGCGTTCTCCTGACGGTCCGCCATGATCGCACCTTGCGGATCGGCC
>JASFTY010000332.1:0-4987 GCA_050050535.1 Gemmatimonadales bacterium
GAGCAGCAGGAGTGCGCCCGCAGCGATCAAGACGTACATGCCGCTGTGGAAGGGAAAGGAGAACCACCAGAGCCGGCGATTGTTCTCCCAGACGCTCTTGAGCAGCACGATCTCCTGGATCATGTAGAACAGCTCGCTGAGCAGGTCCTTCTCGCGCGGCTTGGTCCACCACTCGTACTGCTCGAGGTATGAGCCGCCGTACTTGCTCCTGCCCTTCTCGTGAGGGACCGGTGCGAGCTCCCAGCGGAGATGCACGGGAAGCCTCGCTATCCTCACCGTCCTGAGCACGAAAGCCACGACGAAGATCGCCAGCAATACCCACGAGACCACCACCAGTGTGAAGCCGAACATTCAGCGCTCCTCCTCGGTCGAGTATCTCTTCCGCTGCATGAGCTCCCGGATGGCAGCGCCCGCATCCTGGACATCGTTCTGATCGTGCAGCAGCTGTTTGATTTCCTCCGTGCACAGCGACCCGAATCGGTACACGGCGCAACCTCGGCACTCGTTCCCTTGTGGAACGGACTCGAGCGCCTTGAGCATCCAGCACGGTCGGGTGCTTTCCTTGTAGGCGGGGCAGGCGTTGCGGGTCTCCTCGCTACAGGGCCGCAGCTCCCAGCACGGCAGCAGCGCCTGCAACCGATGGATCCCCTCGATGTTGAGCCCGAGGTCGTGGACAAGATGCTGGATAGTCCGGACGCGGCTGATGTCCTCCTGCGAGAACAAGCGACGGCCCGAGGCGGTACGGTGGGCGATGAGCAGGCCTTCGTTCTCGTATTTGCGGACGGCTGAAACCGAAAGCCCCACCTGCTGCGCCAGAACGCCGATCGAGATCAGCGGGTCTTCGCTATCGTGGTGCGCCGGTGCGTCGGGCACAATGCGAAACCTTCCGGTGCCATGCAAGAAGACCGGTTAGGGCTCCAGTAATCTACACGATCTCGTGTAGAAAAGCTATACCCGTGACTACGGAGGAGCGGCGCGGGCCGGGCGGGTCCGAGGGGCGCCCGGCCGGTAAGGATGTGTCCTGTATTCAGATAGGGAGGCGGAAGGCGAGGCTGGCAAGGCGGCCCGGCTCAGCCGATCAGCTCCCTGACCATGCGCGTGAACTCCTCGGCATCCACCGGCTTGCTGATGTAGCCCTCGGGTGGAGGGACCTGGCGGCGCGTGGAGATGAAGCGCTCGAATTCCTCGGAGATACCGGTGACGATGATGACCGGTATGCTCTTGAGGTTTTCGTCTTCCTTCAACATCCGATAGACGGCGACGCCGGATTTCTCGGGCATGGTGATGTCGAGGGCGACGAGATCGGGCGGTTGCTGCTCGATAGCTGCGATCGCCTCGGCGCCGTCGTTGGCGGTCGTGGCAATGAAGCCGTTGTCCTGCAACACGGTGGAGAGATACTCCCGAGCATCGGGATCGTCATCCACGACCAGAACGGTCTTGGCGTGATCAGTCATGGTCCGCATCCATTTCAGGCGTGTTGGATTTCTCCGACCCCTGCGCAGCAGGCCGCTGGCGGGGCAAGGAGACTGTGAATTTGGCTCCGGCGCCGGGATACGATTCCAGCATGATGGTGCCGCCGTGAGCCCGGGCGATGCGATCGGCGATGAAGAGCCCCAGGCCGGTGCCTTCCGTACCCTTGGAGGAGAAGAACTTGGTAAAAGCCCTTTCCCGGGTCTCCTGGTCCATTCCGATGCCGTTGTCCTCGACCTCATACTGAACGACGTCGGGAAGCCCGCGAAGTCGTATGGTTACGGTGTGCTCGGGCTTCTTCTCGTCGAGCCGGCAGGCGTCCAGGGAGTTCTCGACCAAGTTCACGAGCAGCGATCGCACCGCCTGCGCGTCGCCCTCGAACTCGCCGGCGCTCGAGTCGAAGTCGCAGCGCAGTTGGACGCCCAGGTCCTTGGCCCGCGATTGCATAAGACTGCAGACATCTTTGATGACATCCAAAGCGGCCAAGGGCTCCCAGGCGGGCACACGATCCTTCGCATAGTAGAGGATGTCGGAGACCATGCTCTTGATGCGTGCGACGTTGCGTTGGACGGTGGCCCAGCCCTTGTCGATCCGTTCCCGATCATCCTTGGCGAACCCGGACTCGACCAGATACATGCCGCCGGCGAGGCCGTTGAGCAGGCCCTTGAGGCCGTGCGACACCGAGCCGACCAAGAGGCCCAGTGATGTGAGCCTACTTTCCAGCTCCCGGACCTGGGTGATGTTGGCGCTCATCTCCATCACGCTGGTGATTCGACCCTGTCGATCGCGGATGGGAGCTGCGGTGACGAGTACGTTTTGGCGCTTGCCGTGGAGCGGCGTAACCACTTCTTCCCGGGTATGCGGCTCGCCGTCCTCGAACGCCTCCTGCACGGGGCAGGGTACGCAGGGCTCTGCGCGATGCTTGTAGGTCTCGAAGCATTTGCGGCCGAGACAGCTGCCGAAGTCCTCCTGGAAGGCGCGGTTGGCCTCGATGATGTTGAGGTCGAGGTCTTGAATCGTGATGTAACAGGGAACCTCATCGAACATCACATGGTAACGGCGTTGGCTCCGCCGCAGCTGACGTTCGAGGTCCCGCATGCCGGTGATGTCGGTGGACATCTCCATGACGGCCACGATCTCGCCGCTCTCGTCGCGGATCGGCGTGGCATCGACCAGCACCGAGATCTGCTTACCGTCCAGGCTCGTGACTCGCTCCTTGCTGCGGTGGCTCTGGCCATCGTGGAAGACCTCGGCGACGGGACAAACCTCACAGCGTTCCGAGCGCCGCTTGTAGACCTGATAGCAGAAGCGGCCGTCGAAATCGCCGAAGTCGGTGCGGAATCGCTGGTTGGCGTCGATGATGCGAAAATCGCGATCCTGCACCGTGAGGTAACACGGCAAGGCATGGAAATAGGTTTGATAGTCGCTATTCATGGCGATTCCTGAGCCGATCTCGCCCCTCACGCCATCCCGCTCTTCACACTCGTGCCCGACAACATCAATCTATGGCCTGATCTTCGGCGGCCCTCTCGTCGTGGGCCAGCTCCAGGATCCTGCGAACCGTGCGCACGAGGGTCTCCTCGGTAACCGGCTTGTCGAGGTAGCCCTCCGGGCGCCTGACAGAGCGGTCGTAGATCAGGTTGCGCAGCTCGGGTCTCCCGGTGATAACGCAAACTTTCAAGCTCGCGAGCATCGAATCCCTGCGCAAGATCTCGAACACCTCGCCGACGTTCCTGCCCGGCATCTCGAGGTCGAGAGTCAAGAGATGGGGCTTTTCGCTGAGGGCCAAGGCGAGCGCCTCGTCGCCGTTAGTGGCCCGCAGCACCTTGGCGCCGTTGTCCTCGAAAACCGTGGCCAGGTACTCGAGCTGGTCGGGCTCGTCGTCGGCTACGAGAATGGTGCGGCCGGCCAGCGGCAGTCCCTCCTTGACCATGTCTTCAACCACCTCCTCGACGGGCACCGCGACCCGCGGCTCGATCACCACGGCGTTCGCCACCAGGTTGACCAGCTGTGTCACCTCGATGCCCAGTTTGTAGTGGCGGATGACGTCGGTGAGGCCGTCGACGCAGTTGTGGCACGAGGTGACGACGATCTCGGCGCCGGTCTCTTTGAGCTGGTTCGCCTTGATGATTCCGGACTTGAGTCTTCTCGGCGTGTACTCCGACATCGACATTGCACCGCCACCGCCGGTGCAGCAGTAGTTCTCGGTGCGGTTCGGATGCATCTCGCGGAAGTCGCTGCACACCAACTGCAGGAGTTCGCGGGGCTCCTCGAACAGGCCGCAGCTGCGGGCCATGTTGCATGAGTCGTGGTAGGTGACGGGCCGGGAGTTCTTGCTCTTGTCGACCTTGATGCGGCCTTCCTTGATGTAGCGGAGCATTGTGAAGATCGCGCTCTCCATGACGAACGGCACGTCGTACTTCGCCCAGTTGGGACCCTCGCAGCGGGTGGAGCGGAACCCGTGGCCGCACTCGGAGATGACCAACCGTTTCCCGCGAAGCTCCACGACCTTCTCGTACAGTCGCTGGGCCACTGAGCCGCCAAGGTCGTCGTCGCCGGAGAAGAGGCCGAAATTGGTCATGTCCCAGCCATCGCTGGGCATGGTCCAACTCTCTCCGGCGGCGTGGAAGATCTTCGCCGCGTCGGCTATGCTGCGGGGATCGTACTTGACCTCGCGCGGGTTGATGGAGTAGACGACCTCGCAATCGGGCTGGTCGATAGGGATGTCGACCTCCGGATCGTCCAGCTCATCCTGCAGCTCCTCGGCCATCCACTCGAGCGTCTCGAGGTAGTCTTCCTTGAGCACGCCCATCTGGTTGCCGATCTCCCACTGGTCCTTGCTGACCACGGCCACGCCTTCCGGCATTATGCCGACCGAGACCAAGAGGCCGCGGGCCATGCGATTGAAGGTGGCGAGGTCGACGCCCATCGGGCAGTTGAGGGAGCAGCGCCGGCAATTGGTGCATTTGCCGAACACGGTGTCCTTCAACTCTTCCAGCTCCTCGTCGGTCCAAACGCTGCCGGCCTTCACCCACCATGGGAAGACGCGCCCCGTCCAGTCGAAGTGACGCTTGAAAAGCTTGCGGATCAGGTCGGCTTTGTAGGCGGGCGCATAGGTCAGGTCGCCGGGATTGGCCAGGACGTAGTGACAGGATTGGGTGCATAGACCGCAGTGGACACAGGCCAGCAGTGAGCCCGTCATCTGCCGGTTCAGCTTCTGGCCCATGCGCTCCAGGACCATTTCGGCTTTGTGGGATCTGGTGTTCGCGTTGCCCATCGGGTCATCCCTTTCCGTCGCCCGCGTGCCCGCCACCCTAGCCATTCCGGACCGGGTAAACTCCCCGGTAGGCCATGGTCTTGCCCAGGTAGTAGCGCGTGAAGGGGTAATAGAGGTAGTGGGAGATCTTGCTGAACGGCACATAGACCAGGAAGAAGGCGGTCATGATGAAGAAGCCCAGCAGGTGCCATTCACCGCCGCTGGTCTCGTTAGGCACCGCCAATACCGCGAAGAAGAACC
>JASFTY010000333.1:0-4984 GCA_050050535.1 Gemmatimonadales bacterium
ATCCGTCGACTTCGTGGCAGCCGGCGCCGACGTTGCCATGACGGTTGCCGGCAACGGTAGGTATACGGCGGCAGCGGTCGAGCCGGTGGGGGGCTTCACCGACGTCATCACGGGGGCCATGCTGGTCGAGGAGGGCTACCTGCTGATGACGGACGACGCACAGCCGGGAGAGACGATCGCCTTCGCCGCCCAGCTGGCTGCGGGAGTGCTGACAATCTTCAGCAATGAGGTCAGTTACGACTTCGACGTGCCGCCCGACGGTGTCGAGGAGCCGGCGGACCTGCGGGCGGTCTTCCGGTTCGCTACGGGCACGACAGTGGCGGACCTGGTGGGCACGTGGGAGGCGACGGAGTATCGCTATGTGAGCAGTCCGACGCCGGCCGACACGATAGACGTAATCGAATTGGGCGGGGGCGTGAACATCACGCTCGACGCCGACGGTAGGTACGCGCTGGCCGTGACGTTACCGGGCGAGCTGCCCGAGGATCAGAGCGGCGTGCTGATGATCAGCGGCGACATGATCTACATGATCGACGATGTGGATCCGGTAGACCTATTGGTTTTCGAGTACGCGCTCGACGGCGAGACGGTGACTATGCAGGGCGAGGATTCGATCGACTTCGACGATCCGCCGGACGGGATAGATGACCCGGCGGTAGTCGAACTGGTATTGGTGCGGCAGTAGACTCGCTGCGTGGGCAGTGAATCGGGCGGCCGCCGCGCTCGAGGCCGGCTCGGCTCTGGCGTCTATTCGACGACCAGAGTCGGGGACGAGAGGCGATCGCTGATCCGCGCCAACTCCGGCCCGAGCAAGGTACTGGGATCGAGTGCGGCACCCTGAAGGTAGAAGCCCCAGTGCAGGTGTGGACCGGTGACCCGGCCGGTTGCACCGACCCTACCGATGAGCTGGCCTTTCTCCACCCACTGACCTTCCGTGACCTCGAATCTCGAGAGGTGGAAATAGCCGGTGAAGATGCCCAGCCCGTGATCGATGTAGATGGCGTTGCCAGTGTAGAACAGGTCGCGGGCCACGACGACGCGGCCGCTGTTCGATGCGTATACCGGATCGCCGATGCGGCCGCGGATGTCGAGGCCGGTGTGCCGGCTCCTCAGTTGGTTGTTGAAGAGGCGACGCTGACCGTAGGGGCTCGTGGCGGCGTCGTCGCGCGGCATGATGAATTGGCCGTCCCACAGCGGTGCGGCGGTGACTGTTGCGAGGGCGGCGCGAACGATCTCGCGTTCGCGCTGTATTCGCTCAACGGTCCGCTCGTCAGGCGAGGTGAAGCGGTTTGCGACCTGTAGGCGCGAGGCCGGGAAATCGAGCGTCTCGACCTGCAGTGACAGCCGCTGTGTGAACCGAGTGCCGTCGATGAGCGTTATCGTGATGTAGACGGGCACCTCGGGAACGCTGAGCGGTGCGGCGACGAGACCGAAGTAAGCGCCGCGGTCAAGCGAGCATAGAGCGACGTCTCGGTCGCGGGCGCGGGCCCGGACCTCGAAGACGGGCAGGGCTCGAGGCTGCGGCTCTAGGGTGAGGACCACGAAGCTGCCTTCGCCGGGCACGGTCGGTGTCCAGGAGATACGTGGTGCCACGCGGCGGGGCGGTTCGATGTTGCGTAGCGGTTCATCGAGCTGGATGCGGGCGACGGGTGGCGGCTGCGGCGGCGGCACCGGTTCCGGCGGATCCGGCACGCCCGCGCAGCCTGCGCCGGCGAGCAGAGCGAAGCCGCAGAGCGGAACTGCCAGTGCGAGGTCGGTTCGCTGGCGTGGGCTCACCGGCGCTCCCGGTGGAGGATTGGAATCGGCATCTGATCGCGCTTCGCCCCCTGAATTAAAGTCGACCTGGCGCTGCGGCGCCGGCTGGTCTACGCGTAGAATAAGCGCCTCGGCGGGAGCCACAAGGCGCTGAGATACGTTGATTGATCGGGGCATGGGCGTCGACTAGGTTCTGAGTCACGCCGGCGACGAAGAGGGTAGTGGCCGAAACGAGCGGTGAGCTTGCGATGATAACTGAAGATCAGGTCAGGGAAGCGCTCAAGCAGGTCGAGGATCCTGAGATCGGTCTCAACATCGTCGACCTCGGGCTCGTCTACGATGTCGAGATCGAAGGGGCGCGCGTCCACATCCGGATGACGCTCACCAGCCCCGGTTGCCCGGTGGGACCGCAGCTGCTGAACGGGTCGAAGAAGGTCGTGCAGGAGCTCGAGGGCGTCGAGCAGGTGGATGTCGAGCTCGTCTGGGAGCCGTTCTGGACGCCCGACCGCGTCAACCCGGAGTACCGCGCCATCCTCGGGTTCTAATGGCCGGCGAGCGGTAATCGGTGGCTGGTGGGCCGGTAGCCGGTGGCCGCTGACGGCACGACCCCACCGTCCACCGCATACCGTCTACTGCATACCGAACTAGGGCGAGCCGCAGGCGATGCGCTCGGAATCCGCGGCGTAGCCGAGCGGTGAGGAGACATCGCGGCCGACGTAGAGCTCGCAGCGCTCATCCGTCGCCTCCATGCTGGCCCAGCCGGCCCAGCCTCTAGGGTGGGCGTCGGTAATCGTGATGTCGCTCTTGGGGCTGGGGTTCATGCTTTCGGTGAGGAGACTCACGTCGTCGGCGTAGGTCAGGTGCTCGCGGTAGTAGATCTCCTGGGCGGTAGCGAGATTGCGGAGGTCCGAGACCATCGTGGCCTCGAGCGCCTTGTCATACGACTGACTGAACTTCCCCCAGGCGATGACCGTCAGAACGGCGAGCAGGGCCAGGGCCGTCATGATCTCGACGAAGGTGAATCCCTCAGTGTCGTTCCTTTTCATGGGTATCAAGCACCCTCGCCTCAGGAGCGTGTCCGGGGCGCATCTGTGGAGGGGAGAGCCAGGGGCCGAATCCTTGCCGACCGCGCCCTGAGCGGGTAGAATCGGGCGTATCACCCGACAGGGTAGTGCCAATTTAGCAGGAACTTCCGGCGCTCTCAACCTCCCGGGGGGAGAATGCATATTCTCGACAAATGCCGCAATTTCACGCGTGCTCGTGAGGTTATGGCATCGGGGTACTATCCCTATTTTGTGCCGATCGAGGGCTCATCCGACACCGAGGCGTTCGTCGGAGGGGAGCGGAAGATCATGATCGGCTCGAACAACTATCTGGGTCTGACCCATCACCCCTCGGTCGTGGAAGCGGCGCAGGCCGCGATTAGGAGATACGGTAGCGGTTGCACGGGCAGCCGTTTTCTCAACGGCAACATGGACCTCCACGAGCAGCTGGAGGCACGACTGGCCGAGTTCATGGGCTCCGAGGCGGCGCTCGTCTTCAGCACGGGCTACCAGACGAACCTCGGGGTGATCGGGACGTTGGTGGGCCGGAACGACCGGCTGTACCTGGACAAGCTGGACCACGCCAGCATCGTCGACGGTAGCCGCCTGGCGTATGGGGAGGTGACGCGGTTCAAGCACGGCGACCTGGAGGGTCTGCGTCGCCAGATCGAGGCGGACACCGGCGCGCAGGCGGAGGAGTTCGGCCGGATGGTCGTGGTGGACGGCGTGTTCAGCATGGAGGGCGACATCGCGGACCTGCCGAACCTGGTGCCGCTGTGTGAGGAGTTCGACGCCGTACTCGTCGTCGACGATGCGCACGCCATCGGGTACCTCGGCCCGACGGGTGCGGGGACTGCCGAATACTTCGGTCTGACGGACCGTGTTCCGCTGACGGTCGGTACGTTCAGCAAGTCGTTCGCCTCGATCGGTGGCTTCGTCGCGGGCCCGGAGTCGGTGATCCACTACTTGAGGCATCACGCCAGGAGCTTGATGTTCAGCGCCAGCATGCCGCCGTCGGCGGTGGCGACCGTGCTGGCGGCTCTGGAAATCATCGAGCAGGAGCCCGAGCGGCGCGAGCGGCTCTGGCAGATCACACATCGGATGATGGAAGGGTTCCGCGCGCTTGGCTTCGAGATCGGTCCGACACAAACGCCGATCATCCCGATCATGATTGGGCCGATGGAGAAGACGTTCGTGTTTTGGAAGGCGGTCTTCGACGCCGGGATATTCACGAATCCTGTAATGCCGCCGGCGGTCCCGGAGAACAGCTGTCGGCTGCGCACGAGCTATATCGCGACGCACACGGACGACCAGCTCGATCACGTTTTTTCGGTGTTCGAGAAGGTGGGCAAGCAGCTGGCCGTCATATAGTCGAGTCACTCACCGTCACCGCGACCTCCAGCGAGCCAGCAAGTGAACGTTGAGATCAAACCCGTAGAGACACGGGCTGAGCGGCGAGCGTTCGTGCGCTATCCGTGGAGGATCTATCCGGGTCGTTACCCGGCTTGGGTGCCGCCGCTGCTGGTGGAAGAGCACAAGCGTATCGACCCGAAGAAGAACCCGTTCTTCGACCACGGAGCGGTGCAGCTCCTGCTCGCCTACAAGGAAGGGCGAGTCGCGGGCCGGATCGCGGCGATCGAGAACAGGATCCACAACGAGTTCCACGGCGACAAAGTCGGGTTCTTCGGGCTGTTCGAGTCGGAGGAAGATTCAGACGTCGCGGGCGCCTTGCTCGACGGCGCGGCGCAGTGGGTCGGCAGCCGCGGGCTCGACACGCTGAGAGGGCCCACCAACTTCAGCACCAACGAGGAATGCGGGCTGCTGCTCGACAACTTCGATTCGGCACCCTACGTGATGATGACGTACAATCCGCCGTACTACGTCGACCTGTTGGAGGGCTGGGGGCTGCGGAAAGCGAAGGACCTGCTGGCTTATGAGGTCACACGAGAGGATTTCGACCAGCCGCGGTTCGCCAAGCTGAGGCAGTTGATCGAGCGATTCGGCCGCGAGATCTCGGTGCGGTCGGTACGGATGGATCGCTTTCAGGAGGAGGTGGGGCTGATCCGCAGGCTGTACAACGAGGCCTGGGAGCGGAACTGGGGGTTCGTGCCAATGACCGATGCCGAGGTCGACCATATGGCGAAGCAGCTGAAACCGGTGGTCGACCCGGATCTGGCATTGATCGG
>JASFTY010000334.1:0-4978 GCA_050050535.1 Gemmatimonadales bacterium
TTGATCTCGCTGGCCAACTCGATCAACCGCGTCTTGTAGTCCAGCGTCTTCATCTTCCACGACAGGTAGTGTGGGTCGACCGGTATGCAGTGGCCGCCCAAGCCGGGCCCGGGGGTGAACTTCATGAACCCGAAGGGCTTGGTCTCGGCGGCAGCGATGACCTCCCAGACGTCGACTCCCAGCTTGTCGCACACAATCTGCATCTCGTTGGCCAGAGCGATGTTAACCGATCGGAAGGTGTTTTCGAGCAGCTTGGTCAGCTCGGCTGCCTCGGTGCTCGAGACCACGACCACGTCCTCGATGACAGTCGAATAGAGAGCACGGGTGACCTCGGCACACGCCGGTGTGATGCCGCCGACCACTTTCGGCGTGTTGCGGATCTTCCATACCGGGTTGCCGGGATCGACGCGCTCGGGACTGAAGGCCAAGAAGAAATCGCTGCCCACTTCGAGGCGTCCGGTCCCGGAAAGGGCCGGGAGCAGCAGTTCGCGCGTGGTACCGGGGTATGTAGTCGACTCGAGGACAACGAGTTGGCCCTCGCAGATGGTCTGCCCGACCGACTCGGCCGCCGAGATGATATAGGAAACGTCAGGATCGCCCGTCTTGACCAGTGGCGTCGGCACGCAGATGCAGATCGCATCGACTTCGCTGAGCCGGCCGTAATCGAGCGTCGCCGTCAGGCGACCCGCACCCACCGGTTCCGCTACTTGCCCGTCGGGGACGTCACCCACATACGAGCGCCCCGCCATGACGTCGTTGACCTTTGCGGCGGAGGCCTCGAAGCCGATGACGGAGAAGCCGGCCCTCGCGAATTCAACGGCCAGCGGGAGACCCACGTAGCCCAGACCGACCACGCCGATCTTCGCCTCCCGGGTCTCGATCTTTTTTGTCAGCGAATCAGCCAGATCGTGCAACGCTATCCTCCGAGTTGTTGCGCCAGCTCAGCAGCATAGTAGGTGATGATCAAGTCGGCGCCGGCTCGCCGAATCGACTGGAGAGTCTCGAACATCACTCGCTGCTCATCGATCCAGCCGCGGGCGGCCGCCGCCTTGATCATGCTGTACTCGCCGGAGACGTGATAGGCGGCCAGTGGGTACCCGGTCTCCTGCTTGACTCTGTAGATGACATCCAGGTAGGGGAGGGCCGGCTTCACCATAATTATGTCGGCGCCCTCCTCGATGTCCATGCGCGCCTCGCGCAGCCCCTCGTCCGCGTTGGCGGGGTCCATCTGGTAGCCTTTGCGGTCGCCGAATTGGGGGGCCGATTCGGCAGCCTCACGGAACGGGCCGTAAAAGGCGGAGGCGTATTTCACGGCGTACGACATGATCGGGGTGTGAGTGAAGCCGTTGGCGTCCAGGGCCTGGCGGATCGCCGCGACACGACCATCCATCATGTCGCTCGGCGCGACGATATCGGCGCCGGCCTCGGCGTGCGAGACGGCCATGCGGGCGAGAACCTCGAGCGTCGAATCGTTGTGCACCTCGCCGGCCGGACTCAGCAGCCCGCAGTGCCCGTGGTCGGTGTACTCGCAGAGGCACACATCGGTAATCACCACCAGCTCCCCGACCCGCTCCTTGATCGCCCGGACTGCTCGCTGCACCACTCCGTCGGGAGCATAGGCGCCGCTGCCGCGCGGGTCCTTCGACGCCGGTATGCCGAACAGGAGGACGGCGCCCACACCGAGCGATTCGAGGCGAGCAGCCTCTTCCGCCGTCGCCTCGACCGATGTCTGCTCGATGCCCGGCATCGCCTCGACGGGATGGCGTCCCTCCTGGAACGTGACGAAGAGGGGCGCGATGAGGTCCGCCGGCTCGAGCGCGGTCTCGCGGACCATCGTCCGCAGACGCTCCGTTCGCCGTAGTCGGCGCGGCCGGTAGGTGGGGAACTCTGCCATCACTCGACTTCCTTCAGGTTTGCGTAGTCCTGGATAATCGCCTGCAGCGGTCGCGCCACCGTGTAACGCCGGGCCACGACGTGGACGGCCAGACCGCCGGCTTCCAACTCGTGCCAGAATCGCGCCACACCGTTGGCGCCGGTGAAGACGACCCAATCGTAGGATTCCAAGCGCCGGATGGCCCGCCGCAACGGCGCCGGCTCAGCAGGATCCGACATCCGGATGGTTGGACAGTGCACGGGATTGGCGCCCGGCCGACGCAGTCCTGCGAGCCTTGCCTCAGCCTGCCCGGCGGGCCGCGTCACGGCGATGCGGCGGCCCTGCAACGGTCTGCCTTCCGTGTCCGATCGAGTTCCCGACAAGAGTACGCTCCTGTCACGCGCCGCAGAGCCTCCCGGACCTCGGGCCGGTGCTGGGCGCGGCGTTCTCCGGCGTCGGCGCTCAATATGTCTCCGCGCGCACGGCTCAGCAACCAACGGGGGCCGCAACCTCAGGCCTGAGGCGAAGATAGCCGTCCGACCGCAACCGCGATCGGCCTCCCCGACCCCCGTTCGCCGGTCGCCCAAGAGGCCGTGGCGCGGACGACGTTGCCGGCCCTTGATATCCGACGCATATTCCCTTTCTTGGATCGAACCGCATTGCGCTGTGGGGTGGAAACCGGTGCCCGCGACCGGCGAGAAAGGAGTCCTACGCGATGGCTAGCTTTGTGACCGCGAACCTCGGCCATGAGGTCAAGGGCGGATTCGTAGTGTTCAAGTTGGACACGAAGCTGCGCTTCGAGTCCAACGAGCTGAACCACAAGTGGCTGTTCCAGATCGAGTTCATGGAGGCGGACCCGGTGAAGGACGACCCGTTGGCTCGTGTCCCCGAATCGGTGGGCTTCGCCGAGGCCGACGCCAGCGTCATTCGGCACTACTTCGTCCCATCCAAGGAGGAGATCGAGCTGTCGTTCGAGGAGGAGTTCCCCAGCCACCTGGTCGATACCGAAGTGGGCAAGGAAGAGGTCTACGCAAACCTCCAAGTCCTGCCGCTCGAGAATCCCCCTGGGTTCGTCTCGGCCAAGACGCGCACGAACATCACGCAAGTGGACGTATAGCGTGTCCGGCTACTCGCGGTCTTCCCGTCGCAGCCGGCCGCGTCACGCGGCTCCGGCCCACCACAGCGCGAGGACGACGAGGCGCCCATAACCTGGGCCGCACGACATAGCAGCGGCCGCTGCACCCCGCCGCGAGAGCGGGTGAGCAGCGGCCGCTCGATTTGCTACCGACCTCCCACGTCGCTGCAGGCCGGCCGCGACACTAGTCGTGCCCTAAGGCGCCTTCTGGACCTTCCCGGCTTTGATGCACCGACTGCAGACGCGAACCCGCTTGACCACACCGTCCTCGAGCACGCGTACACGCTGCAGGTTCGGCAGCCAGCGGCGCCGCGTCCGGTTGTTCGCGTGGCTGACGTTGTTACCCACCGAAGGGATCTTTCCACACGAGTAACAGGCCCGTGCCATTACCTTCTCCTCATACTTCCCGAAACCGAACTGCCGGCTCGATCACGAGCCGGATTCAGCGGTCGTTGTGTCCTCTGCCGCGTAGTAGTCGAGCGAGTCGACCAAGAAGAACGTCGCATGCCCTTCCAGCCTCCGCCGGTACTGCGGCTCGAAGAACTGGCGCTGCACATAGACGTCGAGCAGCGAATCGGTCAAGGCGTAGACCGAACCCGCGATGACGAGATCGAAGCCGGGCTCCACGCGGATGTCCGACTCGAGCACCGGGCGGTCGAAAATCAGCGGGTAACCCGCCATGCCGGGCAGATTCACCGTCACCACTGCCCGGCCGTAGCGCTCCGCCACGGTGACCGGCGCAAGCAGTATGCGCTGACGCGAGAACTGCTCAGGGTTGTTCACGAAAGCCGTGTCGGTGACCTGCGGCAAATCGACCACCGTGTCGGCGACGACTTCACCCGGCTCGACATTGGCAGACGCCTTGTACAGCCAATACATGAAGCCGGCGACTACGATGACAGATGCCACCAACCATGGCCCGGTGGCGGTCTTCAACTTCCTGAGCGCGTTCGCCATCTGACTATCCTCACACGAAGCGTGTCACTACTCCACCAGCTGCACTAGCGCGATCTGAGACCCATCGCCCTTGCGCCGACCCAGCTTCAGGATCCGCAAATAGCCGCCGCTCCGGTCGGCGTAGCGTGGCCCCAGTGTATCGAACAACTTCCGCAGGGCTTCCTTGTCATGTATCCTACGCGCGGCTTGCCGGCGCGCATGCAGGTCGCCACGTCGGGCCAAGGTGATCAAGCGCTCGGCGAACGGGCGCAACTCCTTCGCCTTGGCCGTCGTCGTCTTGATGCGTTCGTGGCGGACCAGGCTCGTCGCCATGTTCGACAGCATCGCCTTCCTGTGGCTCGCCGTCCGGCTGAGCTGCCGCCCTTTCCTTCTATGCCTCACGACCCGGTTCCCTGTCGCTGTAGTTACTCGTTATCGCCGTCGACGCTCTCACTCACGACATAGAGCTCGCCGTCGTCGCCCTCCTGGAACTGCATGCCGAAGCGGAGACCGTGCATGCGAAGGAGGTCCTCGACCTCTTCGAGCGACTTGCGCCCGAAGTTCTCGATCTGAAGGATCTCATCTTCGGTTCGCCGCGCGATGTCGCCCAGCGTACGGATATTGCCTTTCTCCAGCGTGTGCCGCGAGCGCACCGAGATGTCGAACTCCTCCAGCGGCCGATTCACCAGATCCCTCGTCTTCTCGCTCATCGGAACCAGTTTGACCTCGGGCGCCGCAGTCTCTCCGTTGCCCGCTCCGAAGCGACGCAGGTATTCCAGGTGCTTCGTCATCAGTTCCGCCGCGTAGGCGACGGCCTCCTCGGGCCGCATCGAGCCGTCCGTCTCGACAGTCAGCGTCAGTCGGTCGAAGTCCGTCCGCTGGCCGACGCGTGTTTCGTCGACGTTGAAATTGGCCCTCAAGACCGGGCTGTAGATCGAGTCGATCGAGATCAGGTCGACGGGGTCGTCCTTTCGCCTCTGGTGCTGGTCGGCGAGCACGAAGCCGCGCCCGTGGTTGACCCACAGCTCCATCCG
>JASFTY010000335.1:0-4953 GCA_050050535.1 Gemmatimonadales bacterium
TCATCTCGGCACGCATGATCGCCGAGGGGATACCGGGGCTCGTGAGGAAAAGTGCCGATCGACCACCGGCCGGTACTGCCATCGAGGGCAGCCTGCCGCAGAAGCTGGCGATCGGCGGTGCCGCGGGGGTGTTGCCGGGCCTGCTGGGAATCGGCACCGGGGGCATACTGGTGCCGGCCTTCACCTTCTTACTGAGCGCGCCCGTCAAGACCGCGGTCGCCGCTTCGCTGACCTGCTTCTGCTTCAACGCGCTGATCAGCTCGGGGTTCAAGCTGGCGCAGGGTTACATCGATCCGAACGTGGCCCTGCCCATCTGTCTCGCCACCCTGATCGGCGCGAACCTGGGCGCGCTCCTCAACAAGCGCTTCGCGGCAGGCGCGGTCAAGCTGGCTTTCGGGTTGGTTTTCTGCTACGTGTCGCTGAAGTTCATTCTATCGTCCTTCGGGGTGAGCGTATGAGTGAAGAGCCCAGAGCGTCTATCCTCGAACGGACCCGATCCCGATTCAGAGAGCTCGTCGAGCACAATCATTTGCTCGGTGCCCGGGTCTCCGTGCTGGCCAAGCCGTTGACGCCCGAGGAGGCGATCGGGACGCCCGGCCGCAGGGACTTCCCGATCGTGATCGGCAAAGAGCGGGTCGTCGAGTCGAGTGTGCTCGGGGCGAAGGGCCACGCGTTCACCGATTCACCGCGGGAATTCGCCGGTACGCTCGAGGACGTGCTGGCCCTCGGTCTGACGTCGAACCAGAACCGCGCGATCTATGTCGCCACACTGAACGCGGTGCTCAGCCACCTTGGGCTCGTGACGGGGACGGTGCACTGCAGGGACGAGGATCCCGAGCACTGCGCGGCCGCGATCGCGCAGCTCGTGCTCGACCGCCACGGCCAGGTCGAGGTCGGCCTCATCGGGTTCAACCCCGCCATCGCCGAACGGCTGGTCGATACCTTCGGTGCCGAGCACGTCCGGATCTCCGATCTCAACGGCGACAACATCGGCGGCCAACGGTTCGGCGTGGAAATCTGGGACGGACGCGGACGTACGGAGGAGTTGATCGACGCCTCGGACGTGGTCGTGTTCACAGGAACCTCGCTGGTGAACGACACGTTCGACCGCATCTGGCGCCATGTCCAAGCACGACGAAAGCACTACCTGGTCTACGGCGTGACGGCGGCGGGTGTCAGCGAGCTAGTCGGTTTCGAGAGAATCTGCCCGCGGGCCCGGAACGCCTGACGCCATCGGTGCGGCCCTATCCCCCAGGGCGGCGGCGCACACCTGGCGCCTGGCGCGCCGCTGCCTCAGGGCCAGCTGTTCTCGACCCGCCGGAACGGGGTCCGCAGCCGCTCGGCCGCGTAGGGGCTGTACTCGTAGGACAGCCCGTACTGGTCGTGCCGAATCCCGTCGGTCAGCTCCATGTCGACCACGCGCTGGTAGCGGGCGATCGCCTCTTCACGGCGCCCCAACAGGTCGAGCATGTGTCCCTGCCAGATGAGGGCGACGGCGAGCCGGTCCTGATCGCCGACCGTCTGCGCAGCCTCCTGCAACACCACAAAGACACGCAGCGCTTCCTCGTACCCCTCCACGTCGTAGAGCGCAAAACCCACGCGTAGCAGCTCGACCGGTTGCCCGATCTCGTCCAGCCAGCTGGCGGCGTAGGCGTCGACGATCCGTCGGCTGCCGCTCATGCCCCAGTCGGCTGCCTTCAGGTGGTAGAGCGGCGAGCTCATCCAGCGGCCGCGCCAGTCGGCGAGGTGCCGTTCGAACGAAACGACCTCGGCAGGGTCAACGGGCGGCAGTTCGCGCACGAACGCCTCGAGCTCGGCGAAGAAGGCGTCAGGGTTCTCGTCGTAGATCGAGTGTGCCGCACGTTCGATGACCACCGTACGGGCGTTCGGATGATTGCGCGAAAAGATCATCGGCTTCGCCTCGCCCCAGGTCAGGTCCCACTTGCCCTCGAGGATCAGTGTGGGAATCGGGCTGCCGTCGAACGCGCCGGTCAGGTCCACCTTGCCCTGGCTCTGGCTCATGACCGAGTTGAAGCCGTCGTCGTGCACCCACTCATACAGTGCCATCCGGGCGAAGTCTTCCCGAGAGGGCTTGTAGTAGTTCTGGCGTTTCCAGTCGCCGTTGACGTGATTGTTGTAGACCAGCAGCCGCATGTACTCCGCGTACGACCAGCCCTCGCGCTCGCGCAGCTCGCGGAGCTGAATCCGGATCTCGCGCATCCTCTCGATCTCGGCCTCCGAGATGAAGTCGTACTGTCCGGAGCGGCCGGTATCGACCCACATCCCGGTGCTCGCGCCCACGAGAATCAGGCCCGCAACGTTCTGCGGGTAGGTCGTCGTGTAGTACTGCGCCAGAAAGCCGCCGTACGAGAAGCCGACGAGCACCCACTTCTCGATGCCCAGCACCGCGCGCAGCGCCTCGAGATCGCCCACCGCCTGCTCGACCGAGTAGCCGTCGGCGCCCGGCTCGTAATCTGAGAGCCCGGTGCCACGCTGGTCGTAGTAGATGACGCGCGCGAACTCGCGGGCGCGGCCGAACCACGGGTGGAACTGGTGGTGCGTGCCGCCCGGGCCACCGTTGATCAGGACGAGCGGTACGCCCGACCCCTCCTCCTCGACGTAGAGCTCGGCGTCGCCCACATCGACGCGCCGCACGGTCAACTCCAGCTGCTCCTCCCAGCGCGGCGTCTCCGGTATCTCCGTGAAGAGCGTCCGCTCGATGTGGACCACGCCGTCGCGCACGGACTCGCGCTGCTGGGCAACGGCAGCAGCCGCGGCGAACGGAACGGCGGCGAGCGAGACGACGAGGACTGAACGGCGGAACCGTCGATGCACGGTCATGATCTGACTCCTTAGGCGTTGCTCACCAGTACGACGAGGTAGGCGACATAACCGGCGACCATGGCAATCCCTGCCACGCGTCCGATGACTCTTCGATACCAGACCAGGAAAGTAAGCGCCAGAGCGGCAGCCAGCATTACCGGAAGGTCCAGAGAGGAGAAGCCGATCGGCACTGGAATCGGTGACGGGCTGACCAGGGCGGCCAGTCCCATGATCCCCACGATGTTGAAGACGCAACTGCCGGTCAGCGTCCCGACGGCAACCTCCGTCTCTCTCCTGAAGACTGCTACGAAGGCGGTCGCCAGCTCGGGGAGCGACGTGCCGACCGCCACGACGGTGAGGCCGATGAACGCTTCGGAGACGCCGAACCGCATCGACACCTCGATCGCGGCACCGACCATCAGCCAACCACCGACCGGCAGTGCGGCCGCCCCGATCACGATGAAGAGGACGATCATCCACGTCCTACTCGGCAGCCCGAGCACCCATTCCATCGCCGGCGGCGCCGCGATCTGCAGGCGGTCGCGCCGCGCCGACCAGACCGTGTAGCCCGTCAGTAAGGCCAACCCCAGCAGAAGTATGACTCCCGCGAGACGGTCGAGATCGCCCAACAGACAGAGAGCGTAGAACACGACGCTGACGACCAGCATGATCGCGGCGTTGCGTCGCTCGACGACCCGATCGCAGATGAGAGGATAGACGACGGCCGGCGCGCCAGCCACGAGCAGGACGTTCGCAATGTTGCTACCGACGACGTTACCGATTGCCATCCCCGGGTAGCCGGCCAGGACCGCTTGAATGGTCACGACCAGTTCCGGTACCGACGTCCCAAACGAGACCACGGTGAGCGCCACCATGAGGGGAGTCACCTGGGCCCGGCGCGCCAGCGCGACTGCGCCGCGGACCAGCAGGTCCCCACCCATGAGAAGGTAGATGAGTCCACCGAAGAACTGGATGTAATCCACGCCTAGGTGGGGTCGGGGGGTTCGGGCTCGCCGGCGGCCCGCAACCGAGCCTGCGTCTCCTTGAACTCGGTGATATCACGAGCGACCGCATAGAGCAGCCCCGTCTCCGACTCGGGGTACGAGGTCCACAGCAGATGCTTGTAAGTGCCGTCTGCGCAGCGGTAGCGGTTCTCGAACGAGACAGTGGGGATGCCCTCCGAAAGCTTCTCGATCTCGCGGAGAGTCGGCTCGACATCGTCCGGGTGTACGAACTCGACGAATGGCCGGCCGAGCAGCTCATCGCTCGACCAGCCCAGTATCCGCTCCCAAGCCGGGTTGACGCGCTTGAAGTAACCGTCGGTCCCCGCGATCACCAGCATGTCGAGCGACAGGTCGAAGAACTTCTGGAATTGGTGCAACAGCGTCACCTGTCGCTCCAGCTCCTCGGTCATCTCGTTGAAGGTACGCGCCAACAGTCCGATCTCGTCTTGCCTCACTGTACGCGCTCGCGCACCCAGCTCGCCGGCCCGGACTCGATTCGCGACACCGGCCAGATCGTGTATCGGTTTGGCGAACCGGAAGCCGAGCAGGATGCCGAGCAGGATGGCGAAGGCGGAGAGCGAGAGGCCAAGCCGCGTCAGGTCGCGCCGGAACTCGATGATCGGAGCACGCTCCTCGGCGGCGTCGAACTTCACCACCAGGCCCCAGCCGACCTCGGGCAGGTAGCGGGTCGCCGCCCAGACCGCCTCTCCCCTGTAGTCGATGAGACCGTCGGAGAACACGGCCTCCGTTCCCGATATCGCCAGCCGGCCAGGATCGTCCAGGTGCTCCAGGCGAACGCTGCCCGATCGGCCGTCGCGCCGCGGGCGCTCCGAGCGCAGGAGGCGCGGTTCCGCACCGTCGACCGGCAGGACGATCACGGTCTCACCCGTTTCGCCGAGCCCGCTGAAACTCTGCGTTAGCTCGACCAGCTCCTGGGCGCTGAACTGGACGAGCAGCGTGCCGACCCGCTGATCCTCCAGGATCAGCGGCGCCAGGAACTCGACCCGAAACCCGTCCTCCTCGCCGACCGAAACGCCCTCGTAGACCGGCAGCTCACCGCCGGGCTGGCGCGAGGCTTCCAGATCCGGGAGCGCCGCCGCCTCCTCCACCGACCCCGTCGAAGCCA
>JASFTY010000336.1:0-4953 GCA_050050535.1 Gemmatimonadales bacterium
CGGGCGACCGAGCCGGTGGATTGGGTCCAGACCCGCGAGGAGGCAGCGAGCTGCCGTTAGGGGCGGCGAACCCTCGAAGCCGTTGCGCTAGCCCCATACCCGCGAGTACTCGCCACGACGCTCGGCCGGTCCCGCGGTCCCGACCCGCCGCCGGGCCGCCGCCCGCGTCTCGGAGGCCAAAGGCGCACCGTTTCTGTTGCGTGGGCGTCGGCCCGTCCCGATATTGTCCGAACACAGAGCCCGTTTCATGCCAACGAAAGTCGTCAGCCGTGGTAGCGAACCCCTCACCTACCGCATTCGCCGACCGGCTCACGAACCCGTACGGGTCACGCCGAGGTCCGTCCTCGATCACAACCCGAAACATGCTCCCGCCGCGGCCTGAGCCCCCATCCGAATCATGAGCCACAATCATCCACCGGGGATCCCCACCTCGGATCTCATCGGCGCCTGCACCAACTGTGGAGCGAATCTGTTCCTCGGAGACAGGTTCTGCGCCGACTGCGGCCAGCCGATCCCGCACGCCGCAGACATCGCGCTGCTGACGGATCTGCGCGAAGTCACCCTGGGCGAGTACGACATTCTGGGCGTGCTGGGGCGTGGCGGAATGGGTCTCGTGTACCTGGCGCACGAGATCATGCTGAACCGCAAGGTGGCTGTGAAGGTACTGCTGCCATCGCTTCTGAGCGGGCCCGAGGTCGTTGAACGCTTTCGGCGCGAAGCACGAATCGCCGCGTCGCTCCGGCACCGCAACATCACATCGATCTTCGGCCTCAAGGAGACGAGCAAGCTGCATTTCTTCGTCATGGAGTACGTGGAAGGCCGCTCACTCGATCTCATACTGCGGGACCGGAAGTCGCTCGATTTCGACCTAGCGCGGACGGTTCTAGTGGACGTGGCGAGCGCTCTGAGCTACGCGCACGCCAAGGGCATCACGCACCGGGACATCAAGCCCGGTAACATAATCATCGACACGGAGGGGATGGCGGTCGTTACCGACTTCGGCATCGCCAAGGTGAGCGGCGCCACGGGTCTGACGAGCACGGGTTCTGCCGTCGGCTCTCCCAACTACATGAGCCCGGAGCAGTGGTCGGGCAAAGCGACCAACCTCTCGGATCAGTACGCGCTGGGGTGCACGGCCTATCAGATGATTACGGGTCATACCCCGTTCGAGACCGAGACGGTTCAGGAGCTGATCAAGCAGCAGCTTCTGGGGGAGCCGCGAGATTTGCGCGAGCTGTGCCCGGAGTGTCCTCCCGACGTGGCCGGGGTCGTGATGCGGATGCTGGAGAAGGAGCCCGCGCGTCGCTGGCCTGATCTCGACGAAGCGATCGCTGGCATCGGTATCCACGTAGTCCCGCCGAATGCACCGGAGCGCAGGCGGCTGGCGGAGGCGGCGCGGCAGGGGCACGAGGTGCGTTCCCTACCGAGCACACCGCAGAGCCCAATCCCGGTCAGCAAGGGCAAGGTAAGTGTGGCCCGAGCGGAAGAGCGGCCGCGCGAGCGAGTGCGGCCCGCTGCCTGGGCCGCCGCCGCGGCGGTCATCTTGATAGCGGCGGCCCTGGGGCTCTACCGCTTTGTGTGGCTCCCGCTGCAATCCGTCTCGGAACCCCAGGTCACACAGGAGGCTCAGCCGCCGGAGGTGGAGCAGACGCCGAGCAGTGTCGCGCCGGACTCGCAAGTCGCGGCACCCGCGGTTGGGGAAGAGACGGGGCCGGTGCCAGCAGCCGAGGCGCAGGAGCCGGAACGGCAGCCCCCCGCAACTCCCGCGGAAGAGGAGCGGCTGGCCATCCCGCAGGAGCCGGCCGTCCTGCAGATGCTCATCACGCCTGTCTGGGCGCGGGTCTACGTCGACGGTATCAGCCGCGGCTCTCGCGCACGCGGCGTCGACACCCTGCAGGCGGGTATCCATCGACTGCGATTCGAGCGCGCCGGGTACGTGACGGTGGACACCACCGTGAACCTGCAGCCCGGCGAGCTACTGCGTCTGCGAGTCCAGATGAGGCAGAGGAACCCATGATGCGCAAGCCGAGATCCGGGATGGCTATGGCACCGACGGTCAGCACGCTCGTGCTCCTGGCGGTACCAGCGGTGCTATCGGCCCAGGTGACGCGTGAGGACATGATCCGGCGGGCGTCCGAGGAGTTCGACGCAGCGAGCCGGATCGAGCTTCTGAGCAACGCCGTGGACCCAGCCAAGGGGCCAGCCGACAGCGTCTGGGCCTTTGGGGTACAGCTGTTGGCGCAGACGCTGATCGAGGAGGGGCGAGACTCACTGGCCGCCGTATGGCTGAGATGGGCGATCCGTCTGGCCCCTGATTTCCAGGCCGACCCCGTGCAATTTCTGCCGGAAGTCGTCGCGGCGTACCACGTCGCCAGCGAATTCGTCAGAGCGAGCACGATGCCCGGCGACACGGTGACCGCCACATCGTGGCGCTGGCCCATCACGATCTCAGGCGAGCCAGCGGGCGGGATACAGGCCGCGTCGCCTCTGCCGGTTACGGTCCAGATGGGGGTTCGCGGAGTCGGGACGATCGGGCCCGACAGCATCAGGCCGTTGTGGCCGGGTAGCTACTCGATAATCGCGATGGCCGGCGGTTACGAGTTCGCGGAAGTCACCCGCGAGGTGCTGCCGGGTGTGGTGACACAGTTGGAGTTCAATCTGGCGCCCTTGATCTCGGAACGGGTCGTCCAGGGAAGCGCAAGCCATCTCGTCAAGATACGCGCTCATCGCGAGCGCGAGACCGCGTGCGGCACCGGTTTCTACGCCGGAAGCGATGGCCTCGTAATCACAAGCTACAGCCTGCTGCGGGGTGCGCGCGCGCTGGAAGTGATTTCGGCGGAAGGAGACCGGACCGTCCAGGATTTCAGCGTCGCCGCCTTCGATGCCAACGAGAACCTGGCGATCCTGGCGCTGCCCTCGCCCTGGATCGGGCCGCTGCCCACCGCAGAAGAGATCGCCGACGGCCAGTACGCCTGGGCCATCCACTATCCCGACTGCATCAACCGGACGGCCAGTCGGACGCGGCTACTGACCTGGGAGGACCGGCCCGAGGGTCGGCTTCTGCTGATCGACGCCCTACCCCAGTCGGCGGTCGGCGGTCCCCTCATCGACCGTCACGGCGGCATGCTCGGCGTAGCCGTCAGCCCGAACACGGCACTGCCTTTCACCGTCGCCGACCTCATGCTCGAGGGAGCCCGCGTGAACATCGCCGAGGGACGCGCCGTTCCGGCAGGCGAGCTGGCCGGGCTGGGCGAGCGGCCAAGCCTCGAGGCGGGCAAGCGCGGATTCCCCTGGGGCTGGGTCGCGGCCGGTGTGGCGGCAGTGGGCGCAACCGTCGGAGTCGTGTTGGCCACCAGCGGTGACGACGGGCCGAGTACCGGGAGCATCACGGTGACCTTCCCCAACCCGTAGCGGACGATGAGCACGCTCAAGAAGATCTTCGTGGTCGGAACGTGCGCCTGGCTGGCGTGCGGCGAGCCGATCGCCAGCCAGGGGACAGGAGAGCTAGACCTCGACATCGAGGCCGCCAGCGCCGGTCTCGCCCAGGTGGTGAGTGGCAGGGTCTACGTCGACGGCCCCACGGACAGGACGGTGGATATCGCTCCCGGCGAGACGAAGACCATCGGAGGCCTATTGCCGGGAACATATACCGTGTCGCTCGAAGGCTACGACGCCGGCGGTATGGTCGAAGTGTTCGGCCGGCAGAGCTCGGTGCAGGTCAGCGCCGGACAGAATAGCAACGTCACGATCAGCCCCGATTCCTTCGTGCCGGTGCTCAATGCACCTCCGGCCACGACCACCGATACCGCTCCAACCGTCACCTACCGGAGTCTGACCGGCGCCGCCGAGTACGAGGTGGAATGGGACACCGCGCAAGACTTCAGCGATCCGCGAGGGACAAGGGTAGCCGAGAACACTGCTCGACTCAGCCTGATACGAGGCGCGGGAACGTACTACCTGCACGTGCGCGCGAAGAGCGATTACGGTAACTGGGGTCACTGGAGCGACATGGAGTCCTTCGAGCTTCTACCCTACATACCGGACGTCGAGGGCACGTACGCCGTAACCTACACGTTCTGGAGCACCGGGATCGTGGACACGACGTTCTCCTGTTCGGGCACAATCGCTATCACGAACCAGACAGACGGCACGATAACCGCAGGCGATTTCACGATATTGCCCACGTCGGGCTGCCGGGCGGAGTCCGGATCGCTCACCGGCTCCGTCGCGGAAGGCGGGGTTATCGAGATCGATAGTGTGTACGAGCGTGCAAGCGGGCTCGACGATTTCGACGGCCAGGTCCTGAACAACGACATTCCCGACGCCTTCGGCCGCTCGAACGAGCCCTTCCAGGCTGACGAGTGGCCGTACTACGACTCTCGCGGCTGGTGGCGCTGGGGGACCGACATAGGTGATGGCGTTGGCTGGGGTCTGGCGGATGACGACCCGCGCCTACCTGCTCTCACTCAGATAGGGCCGCTCTACGAGTACGACACGACGTACGTATTTCAGCCGGGCACGCTTGTCAACGAAGCATACAACATCTACGGTTTCTGGTGCTGCGCGGAGCCCAGCACCCGCTACGTGGTCACCCTCGATCGCATGCCCCTGACCGTCTTCGGCGAGCTCGACGCCATGCAGGTGCTGCGGGGCGAGATAGTGGACGAACCCGACCAGCTATCGCTCGGCAGCAGTCCAGGCGGCGACTACAACAGGCGAGCCGACGCTTACAATGAAGAGAACCCCTACCCGGCCGAGTCGGGGGCGAATCCGTTCATTCTGGGCCACGTCTTCACGGACGCGGCGGGGTTCATGGTGATCGATGTCGTGGTCTCTTGCCGCGACAGTGGTGGCGACGAGGTTTGGGCCTGCGAGGAGGGATCCACCGATCAGGAGCTGACCATCATCGCGCCGAACCAGCCGGTCAGTCACGACTTTCCCAATTACAACTAT
>JASFTY010000337.1:0-4941 GCA_050050535.1 Gemmatimonadales bacterium
CATCTTTGGTGGGATTACCCGCTGCGACGATGTGGCGAACGGAATCGTTGAAGCTACGAAGGGGATCGAGTTGCAGGTGCCGATCACCATCCGATTGACCGGGACGAACGAGCAAGCAGCGGTGAAGATACTCGAAGCCGCCGGCTTCAGCGCGATGACCGATATGGATGAGGCCGTTCGGAAGGCGGTCGAGTTGGCGAAGAACTAGACACAGGTGCGACATCGATGGCGATATTCGCGGATAGCAGCACAAGGGTAGTGGTCCAGGGGATCACCGGACGGGATGGCTCGTTCCACACCCGTCAGATGATGGAATACGGCACGCAGGTCGTGGCCGGTGTGACGCCGGGTAAGGGCGGCCAGCTGTTCGACGACGAGGTACCGATATTCGACAGCGTCGAGGGCGCGGTACGCGATGCAGGTGCGAACGCGAGTGTGGTCTACGTGCCGGCGGCATTCGCGGCCGGTGCCATCTGTGAGGCCGCCGATTCCGGCGTCGACCTGATCGTCTGCATTACCGAAGGGATACCGGTGCTCGACATGCTGAGGGCGACGCGGTACGTGGCCGATCGCGGTGCGCGTCTCATCGGGCCCAACTGTCCAGGGATGATCTCGCCGGGCAAGACGAAGCTTGGGATTATCCCCGGCCAGATCGTCGAGGAAGGACCCGTAGGGGTGATAAGCCGCTCGGGTACGCTGACCTACGAGGTCGTGTGGGCGCTCACTCGCGTTGGCATGGGGCAGTCGAGCTGCATCGGTATCGGCGGTGATCCGGTTATCGGGACGAACTTCATCGACTGTCTGGATGCATTCGAGCAGGACCCGCAAACGGAAGCGATCGTGTTGATCGGCGAGATCGGCGGTACGGACGAGCAGAACGCGGCGCGGCACATCAAGGAGAATATCTCGAAGCCGGTGGTGGGTTTCGTGGCCGGTCAGACCGCGCCGCCAGGACGCCGCATGGGGCACGCCGGCGCGATCATCTCCGGTTCCTCGGGAACTGCGGAGGAGAAGATTGCCACCTTCAAGGAGAACGGGGTCGAGGTCGCGGCCCGGCCCGTAGACATGCCGGACATCGTAGAGAGGGCGCTGCATGGCTAAGCCCACAGCACTGTCACGCCTGCTGCTCGCCGACCGGGTCATCGTCGGGCTGAAGGCATCCGAGTACGGCGAGGCTGTCGCCCAGTTGCTCGATCGGCTGGATGCGGCCGGCCTGATCAGTGATCGGACGGCGCTCGATGAGCTTGTGGAAGCTGATGTCGCGCTCGGGACGCGGCTGACCATCGGCGCCCGAGCGCTCCTCGCTCACTACCGCAGCGATGCCGCCAAGGAGCTGGCGGTCGCGGTAAGCACGAGCAGGAAACCGTTCAGGTTCGCGCCGCCCGAGGCACCGGAAGCGGTGTTCCTCGTCTTGATCATCGCCCCTCGTTGGGCAGCTAAGACGTATCTCAAGACGCTCGCCGCGTTGAGCGCCACACTTGCCAATCCCGCGGTCGCCGACGCACTTGCCGAGGCAGAGTCGGTCGAGGAGTTCCTGGGGGTGATAGCAGACGACGACGTCGTCGTGCACCCGGAGCTCACGGTTCGTGATCTGATGAGCCGCGACTTCCATACGGTCGCTCCGAATACGCCACTTTCCGAGGCCCTCCACGTCATGGTCCGCCACAGGCGGCGTGGCGTGCCTGTGGTGAGCGACAACGGCGAAGTGCTCGGTGTGGTGACCGAGCAGGAGGTTCTGCAACACTTCCTGCCACAGGTGCTCGGCGCCGCACCGCTCGCCGACGGTGGGCAACCGCCGGTCGAGGATGTCGATGTGCGGGATGTCATGCAGCGGACCGTGATGTGTCTCTCGGAGGACCAGCTGATCTCCGACGTACTGGGAACCATGTTGAGTGAGCGGGTATCCCAGTTCCCGGTAGTGAGCGGTGGGAAGCTGGTGGGCTACCTTTCGCGCACCGACATCATCGTGAAGCTACTTGAACATTCAGTGTGAAAATCTTTATGAGTCTTACACTTGCGATCATCAAGCCGGACGCCGTGGAGGGGCGCAAGGTCGGCCGGATTCTGGCACAGCTGGAGGATGAGGGGTTCTTGATTCGCGCAGCCAGATTTGTCCGCCTCGATGAGGCCGGAGCCGCCGAGTTCTACGCGGTGCACCGAGAACGCCCCTTCTTCGAGCCGTTGAAGCGCTTCATGACGTCCGGACCCATCCTGGCGCTGGCTCTGGAGCGGGGCGACGCGGTGGCGCACCTGAGAAAGGTGATCGGAGCTACGGATCCGGCCGAGGCCGAGGCGGGCACGGTTCGGGCGCTCTACGCCGAGAACAAGGAGCGCAACGCCATCCACGGGTCCGACTCGGATGAGACGGCGCGTCAGGAGCTGGCTTTCTTCTTCTCGAAGCGGGATCTGATGGGGAGGACGTAGGGTCTCGGTGCCCCGACCCCGATCTGCCGCGTTGACAGGATTGGGGCCCATCGATAGACTATTGCGCTGTGCTGATCATAGACTTACGGCGCTTGAACGAGGCGCCGGTAGAGGTCGACGGCGAGATCGCCAGCGACGATCCGTTGTGGAGCGGTAGCGGCCTCGAGCTCGCCTCGCCATTGGTGGTGCGTGCGAGAGCCGATGGGTCAGCCACGAGAGGCGTTTGGGTGCGCGGGCGGATGAGCGCTCGTGTTCGGTCGGCGTGCCGGAGGTGCCTCGAGGAGCTGGAGTTGGAGGTCGGCGAGGATTTTGCCGTCTTGTTCGATGCGAAGACCGCCGCCGCCGACGGCGACCTGGACCTTTACGGTCTCGACCCGGGAGCCGAGGAGTTGGATCTCAGGTTCCCGCTGGCGGAACGTCTGATGCTGGTTGTTCCTTCGTACGCGTTGTGTCGGGAAGATTGTCTCGGGCTTTGCGATCGCTGCGGGGCGAATCTGAACGAAGGAGACTGCGGCTGTGAGCCTGCGGACGCCGACCCGCGCTGGGGCCCGCTGCAGGACCTGCGTGGCAAGACCCGAGAATAAGAGGTTAGAGGAAAAAAATGGCAGTACCGAAGAAACGGACCTCCAAGGCGCGGAAGCGGAAGCGCCGCACGCACTTCAAGGCGAAGGCAGCCGCCACTCAGGCGTGTCCTCGCTGCGGGGACCCCAAACTGCCCCACCGGGTCTGCCCGACGTGCGGCTACTACAAAGACACGGAAGTCATTCAGGTAGAGACGGAGTTCTAGCACTCGCGGGCGACGCGAGTCTAGGCGCCCATTCCGGATTGACTCGGGGCAATCGAGCTCAGGGCGCACCGCCCGGTTAACGGGTCGGTGCGCGCGTTGTGTATCGAGTGCCGGGATAATCGTCAGGATAGCATGCGGATTGCCCTCGATGCGATGGGAGGCGACAACGCGCCGGCCGTACCGGTTCAGGGCGGGGTGGAGGCGCTCCAGCACCTGGACGGGGATTTCGAGTTACTGCTGGTCGGCGATCCAGGGGCGATCGAAGGGGAATTGAAGGGCCAGGGCGTCCCCGGCGATCGGCTGCGTATCGTCCCGGCGAGCGAGGTCATCGGGATGAGTGAGGCGCCGGTCGAGTCGGTGCGGCGCAAGCCGGATAGCTCGATCGTACGCGGCGTACGGTTGCAGGAGACGGGGGAAGCGGATGCGTTCGTCTCGGCGGGCTCGACGGGTGCGATTCTCGCCGCTTCAATCCTGATCCTCGGTTCGATGCCGGGTACGGATCGACCTGCCATCGCAGCGCTGCTACCGACGACGGCCGCGCACCCGACGCTCATGGTCGATGCCGGGGCGAACGTCGACTGCCGGCCGCAACAGTTGGAACAGTTTGCCCACCTCGGCCACATCTACATGCGGGAGGTGGAGGGTCGGGACAGCCCGCGAGTGGGGCTGCTGAACATCGGAGCGGAACCCGAGAAGGGCAACGAGTTGACCCAGGAGGCTTATCGCTTGCTGCAGCGGAGTAGCCTGAACTTCGTCGGCAATATTGAAGGCCGTGACCTCGTAACTGGCGCCTGCGACGTGCTGGTCTGCGACGGATTCGTGGGCAACGTCGTTCTGAAGTCCTACGAGTCGGTCGCCGAACATGTGGCTCACCTGGTGAGCCGGACGGCGGCCGGCTCCGGCAACTACGTAGATCTTCTGTCGGTCTGCCGTGTTCTCGATTACGCGGAGCATGGTGGGGCGCCGCTACTGGGTGCGAACGGCGTGACCGTCATTTGCCACGGTGATTCGCCGGCGCGAGCGATCCGCAACGGGGTGCGCGTCGCAGCCAGATCAGTGGAGAGTGACGTGGTCGGGCACTTGAGGCGCGAGCTTTCCGGGCTCGCGAGCGCCAGGGTCTAGGCATGTCGATGACCAAGGTCCGGCTGGTCTCGATGGGGATGTGGGTGCCCAGCCGAGTACTCACTAACGCCGACCTGGAGCGGATGGTCGACACCAGCGAAGAATGGATCTTGGAGCGGACGGGCATTCGGGAGCGGCGAATCGCCGACGAGGATGTCGGCGTCGTCGAGATGGGATACCGGGCCGGGCGAGAGGCGCTCGAGCGGGCGAATCTGGAAGCGTCCGCCGTCGATGCCATCATCGTTTCCACGGCCACTCCGGACCGGCTGCTCCCGGCCACCGCCTGCGACATACAGGCGAAGCTCGGTGCACAGCACGCCGTCGCATTTGACGTCTGGGGCGCCTGTACGGGCTGGCTGTACGCGCTGAACATAGCACGCGGCCTGATCGCCACCGATCAGATCGATACGGCGCTCTGTGTGGCCACCGAGAAGATGAGTGCCATCACCGACTGGACCGATCGAACTACGTGCGTGTTGTTCGGGGATGCGGCGGCCGGCGCCGTGGTACAGCGCTCGGATGACGAAGAGCGCGGCATACTCGCGAGCTACATGCGGTCGGACGGCTCACTGGCCGAACTGTTGCACCGCCGGCCCATCGGTCCGTCG
>JASFTY010000338.1:0-4933 GCA_050050535.1 Gemmatimonadales bacterium
CGTACAGGCGGACGTAGTGCACGCCCAGCTCATCGACGTGCCGGGTCAGCACGTAGTCGGGCCCGGGTTCCAGCAAGCGCTCGGCGTCCGGCAGCAGCGCGCGCCCCACGAAGATGCCGTCGGCGTCGAACACGTCGAACCGACTCTGCGTTTCCCAGGGCCGACGGTACTCTTCGAGCCAGAGTCGATCGGCTCGATCGGTGTAGAGTCGCCGCACTTGAGGATGCGTTTCGGGGAACGGTGCGGCCTCGAGCTCGCGCCTGATGCGCGGGTGCCGCGACTCGTCCGACTCGCGCCCGAAAACGAATTCGCGGTACGCGTCTATATCCGCCTGCGTTACGGGTGTCGCCGGCTGCGTGACGCGCAGCACTCGGCGGAGCGCCCCGTCGGCGGCGAAGCTCTGAACCTCGAAGCGACCCGAGTCGGCGATGTGGATCGCTTGGGGCGATGCCGCGGCGAGCCCCTCGCGGCCGAAGATGTGCGAGGCCAGCAGCCGGCGACCATCGACTATCGTCAGCGCCCACTCCCGGCCACCCAGCGACACGACGGAATCGGTTAGCTCGCCGGATGCCGAGTAGAGCGCCACGAATCCCACGGGCTGGTGTACGCCGGGAGCGATGTTCGGGGTGATCATCTGCTGGGCCCGCACGATCATCGAGCCGTCGGGCCGCACGGCCAGCACGTGCGGCCGGAGGCCGCCGGGCGCCGGTCGCAGGTTCACCGTGTGGATGAGATCGCCGCCGAGGGTCAGCACGGTGAGGCGGCCCAGCGATCTGTCGTAAACGGCCAGCGAGTCACCGTGCGGCCGCACCCAATCGATGTTTCTATACTCGCCGGGGCCCTCACCCTCGCGGCCGGCGGTCCAGCGCAGCGCGCCGTCCGGCCCGAAGGCACGGAGCTGCGAGGCCCCGGCGTCGGCGATCACGACCGTGCCGTCGCTGAGGCGCGTCGCACCGGTGACGAACTCGAACTCCTCCGCCGGATCGCCCTCGACGACGCCGAGCTGTAGCGACGGTTGCGCCGGGATCGGGAGCTCGGCGGCGGACGCGGGCAACGCTGCGTACTCGACGATCGTGACGCCGGCGCTATCAGAAGTGCTGAGCACATCGCCGGCCGGGGGCTGCTCCGCGCAGGCGGCGAGGGCGAGGGTGCCGGCGGCGGCGAAAGCGCCGAGCTGACGAGTCATGGCATCAGCTGTGTGGGACGCCTAGGTCCCGGTCTCGGGTCCGGCCTCGGGCGGTGGCTCGTCCGAGTTCCAGGCCTCCAGCGCGATGAGCCACGATCCGTCCGCACCTCTTCGCCATATCGACAGGAATTTCCCCTCGCCCGACGCCGGCTCGGTCGCGCCCTCGAACACGAGGCTCTCGGAGAACTTCCCGCGGACGAAGGCGAGGTCGGCGCGCCCGTCGATCTCGTCGATCTCGATGCTATAGTCCGTGACCGTGGCGTTGAAGGACATCGCCCACTCGCGCCACGTCTCACGGCCCTGCATGACCGGCGCCCCGGGTATCATCAGGATGAAGTCGTCGGCGTAGATCTCGGCGGCGGCGGCCCAATCGTCCGCCAGGACCGCATCTACGAACCCATCCATCTGCGCCCTGATCGCCGCCACGTCCTCGTCGGACAGCGCGCCCGCATCTTGTGCCGGCGGTTCACAGGCCGCCGCGACGAGAACGATGGTTAGAACGGCGGGCAGCGGTTTTGCTGTGAACATTATGGAGTCTCCTTTGCGTCGGCGGTTCTTACGTTCCCTCGGGCGGCGTGAAGTGACCGAGCTGCGTCAGGAAGCCGACGTTGTCCCACTCGACCCACATCTCGGCCAGCTTTCCCTCCTCGACCCGGAACAGGTAGATAAATTTGAGCTCGGCCTGCCGGCCGGTGGCGGGGAAGGGTCCCCAGGCGCCCTGCTGCGTGCCGGTCCAGGTCATGTAGCCGGCGACCTTGTCCCCTTCGGCAAGCAGCATGTGCACTTCCATGTGTTCATCGGGAAACGCTTCGTGACCCTGCCTGAGACTCTCCTTGAACTCCTCGAGGCTGTTGACCTCGGTTGCAGCCTGCGAGTGGCGCACGAAGTCGGGCGTCATCAGCTCATCGAGGCGACCGATCTCCGTGTTGTTGTACGCCTCGACATACTGGCGGAAGAGCTCCTTGTTCGCCTCCAGCGTCGCGTCGGGCGGCGGTGTGCATCCCGCTGCCAGTGCCAGGGCTGGAATGCACAGAAGTATCGCGTGGGTTCGCATCGAACTATCCCTCCTCACATGACCCCGAGCTGCTGCATCATGCTCAGCTCGTCGTACGACTCCCATTCCTCGACGATCATGCCATCGACGATGCGGAATATGGTAAACATGGTGAAGCTGATGCTCCTGCCTGTCGCCGGCAGGTCGGGCAGGTCGCCGGCGTGTACGCCGGTCAACACGATGCGCGCCACGACCTTGTCGCCTTCGGCGATCAGGTCCTCAATCGTCACCTGCGTGTCGCGGAAGGCGGACAAGTACATGTTGTAGACATGCTTGTACTCGTCGAGGCCCGTCATCTCGTGCGCCGGGCCATGGTAGACCACGTCGGGCGACTGTAGCTCGTCGAGGATCGCGGGGTTTCGAGCGTGCCACTTCCCGTCGTAGTAGCGTTCGACGATCGCCTTGTTGGCGGCTTCGGTCTCGGCCGTACTTTCAGCAGCTTGTTCGGCGCAGCCGAACAGCCCGAGCGCCAGTACGGCTGCAACTGTGCGCGAAACGATGCGACGCATAGGACCCTGCTTTCGAAGAAGGGGCCGGCCGCCCGTGGTTGCGGACGGCCGGCGATATCTGCGTACCCTTCTAGTTCCAGAGGTCGCGGTGCAGCTTCCAGCCGGCGTCGGTGCTCTTCCAGATGACGATGTAGCGGCCTTCACCGAGCAGGGTGCCGTCGCCGTCGTACATGGCGTAGTGCGAGATCTCGTACGCGGTGTCGCCGAGATTCTCGACCTCATCGATCATCAGCCGCGCCTCGGCGACGCCCGAGTCGATCAGCGCCTGCCAGAACTCCGCGATCGCGGGCCGCCCGTCCACAGGATCACTACCGGGCGGCAGCAACTTCGCGTCCTCTGTATACAATGCGGCTACGCCTGCGCCGTCGCCCTCGGCGAACGCCGCCATGAACGCGTCGTTGGCGGCGGCGATGTCCGCCGTCACGTCCGGGGGAGGGGGCTGACTCGTAGCGCACGCCGCGGCGAGACCGACTGCCAGCAGCGTCGCTGCGCTGACTGCGAATATCGAGTTTCTCACGTTCCGCTCTCCTTGCTCAAATGTCCTGTTCTGCCGGGACCAACTGCATCCCCAGCTGCGTCATCAAGCCGAGCATGTCCTCCAGCACCCACATCTCCTGGACCTGCCCGTCGACCACGGTGACCATATGGGCGCCCGCGTAGCTGATCCGATTACCGGTCGCCGGGATCCCCTCGAACTCGCCTTGATGCGTGGCGTTGTACGTCAGCCTGACGGCCACGCGATCGTCTTCGGCGACCATTGCCTCGACTACATGCACGTAGTCCGGGAAGGCGCCATACCAGTTGCGAATCATCTCGAAGACGGCATCCTTATCGAACGGCTCGGGGACGCCGGCGACGTGGCCAACGAAGTCGTCGGCGGTCAGCTCACTCAGCCGATCGTAGTCCTGGGCGTCGATGGCGTCGTACACCGCCTGCACGACCGCTTTGTTTGCCTCGACGTCGGGGGTCGGTGGCTGGCATCCGAGGCAGGCCAGCAGAAGCAGAGGGGAAAGTCGAACAGCGTGGTGGTACCTGTTCATCATCGTAGTCACTCCTCTTTTCGTCGGGCGACCGCCTCAGCCAGGACGCACGCTATCTCGTACATCATCGTGGCGCCGACAAGTGCGGTGTTCCCCGACGGATCGAATGGCGGTGATACCTCGACGACGTCGCCGCCGATGAGGTCGAGACCGCGCAGGCCACGTACCAAGGCCTGCGCCTCGATGGTCGTCAGCCCGCCTGTCTCCGGCGTTCCCGTACCGGGTGCGAATGCCGGGTCGAGGCTGTCGACATCGAAGGAGACATAGGTGGCGCTGCCGCCTGCAACGCGCCGCGCCTCGGCAATCACCTTCTGCACGCCCAAGTCAGTGAACTCCTCAATGAAGATCACGCGCATGCCGGAATCGAGGGAGAAGCTCCAGCCTTCCTCCGAGTTCTGGGCGCCGCGGATGCCGATTTGCACCGTCCGCATCGGATCGATGAGCCCCTCTTCCACGGCCCGGCGGAAGGGTGTGCCGTGGGTGTACCTACAGCCCAGCTCCTCGTCGCAGGTGTCGGTGTGGGCGTCGATATGCACCAGGCCGACGGGCCTGTCCGCGGCGATGGCTCGCAGGATCGGCAGGGTGACCGAATGGTCGCCCCCGGCGCTCAGCGGTACCGCGCCCGCCGCGTGCACCTCGCGGTAGAACTCCGCTATGTCGGAATGGCTAGCCTGGAGATCGAAGGCGTTAGCCATCGGGACGTCGCCCAGGTCGGCGATGCGACATAGCTCGTACGGATTGACTCGCGTGACGTGATGGACGGCCCGGATCAGGTTGGACGTATTGCGGATTTCGCGCGGGCCGTGGCGCTGGCCGGGGCGGTTCTCCGCGCCGCCGTCGAAAGGCACACCGATGAGCGCGATATCCAGGCTTGATGGGTCACGGACGGGTGGCGTACCCATGAAGGTGGCGATCCCACTGTAGCGCGGAGTAGTCACTGTGAGCCCCTCTCGCGAATCATCACCGTGCCGCGTGATAGTCTTCCCTGTTGAGCTCGATCTTGTATGGACTCGTGGCGGCAGTGATGAAGAGTGTATCGCCGGTCGCTCCGTGCCCGAAAGCCGCATTAGTGGGCGGCTCCGGAGTCGGGATCAGCGCCAGCTCCGCACCTTCCTGCGCCCTCAGTGGGTCCGGCCACGCCCAG
>JASFTY010000339.1:0-4927 GCA_050050535.1 Gemmatimonadales bacterium
GAAGCGGCCCTTGCAGTTCGCGTACACGATGTTGGCTCGCCCGGCTTCGGGACCGCCGGGCCCGTCTCGCAGCCGCCGACGGATCGCCAGTGGGCGATCGCGCCGCCGGGCGCCGAGTAGGGCGGCAGGCTGGGCACGGCGATGGTCGAGTTGTCCTGCTGGCCGGCGTACAGCCAGTAGGGGAAGCGGTCGTCGACGTCTACCTGATAGAGCTCGGCGGTGGGCTGGTTGTTCTGGGTCGACCAGGTGCGGCCGCCGTCGCGCGTGACGTTGGCGCCGCCGTCGTTCGACTGGATGTAGAGGTCCGGGTCGTTCGGGTTGATCCACATGTCGTGGTTGTCGCCGTGCGGGGTGCTGCGCCGTCTGAACGTCGCGCCGCCGTCCTCGGACTTATAGAAGCGCGTGCTGTTGACGTAGACGACGTCGGCGTTCGATGGGTCGGCGTCGACGTTGCAGTAGTAGAACGGCCGGTCGGTGAGCCCCGGGTCGGTGTTGACGAGCCGGAAGCTGGCGCCGCGGTCGTCGGAGCGGTACAGACCGCGCTCGGGATCGGGGGCCTCCATCAGTACGTAGAGGCGGTCGGGGTCCGCCGCCGACACGGCGAGGTCACTCTTGCCGACCAGGTCCGTGGGCAGCCCGTTCGTCAGCTTGGTCCAGCTATCACCGGCGTCGGTCGACTTGTATACACCGCCCTCGCGGGCCCCGCTGATGATCGTCCACGGCTTCCGCTCGCCGCGCCACATCGAGGCGTAGATTTCGCGCGGGTCATCGGGCGCGAACTCGAGGTCGACGGCGCCCGTGCTATCGGAGACGAAGAGGATCTGCTCCCAGCTGGCGCCGCCGTCGCGCGTGCGGTAGACGCCGCGCTCCGGGTCGGGCGCGAACGCCTGGCCGATCGCGGCGACGTAGACCAGGTCGGGGTCGGTCGGGTGGATGATCACCGCGCCGATCTGCCCCGCGTCTCTCAGTCCCACGAAGCTCCAGCTTCGTCCGGCATCGGTCGACTTGTAGACGCCGCGTCCCGTGATGACGTTGCTGCGGATCCCGTCGGAGCCGGTACCGACGTAGACGATGTCGGGGTCCGAGTCGGCGACATCGATGGCGCCGATCGACGCCGTCTCGAAGTAGCCGTCCGATACGTTCACCCACGACTGGCCGTAGTCCTCGGTCTTCCAGACGCCGCCGCCCGTCGCACCCATATAGAAGGTGCCGAGCTGTTCGGCGATCCCGCTGACCGCGGTCACCCGGCCGCCGCGTGACGGGCCGACCATCCGGTAAGTCAGGTCGGCGAACAGCGCCGGGTCGATGACCGCGTTTCGATCCGCATCGCGGCTCTGGGCCTTTGCGCGCCCCTGCCAGTTCGGGACGGCGAGTGCGAGCAACTGAAGAACCAGGATGACTGAGGCAAGGCGCCGTGTTCTCATGCGGTTATCCTCTCGTACGATTCTCGGTGACTTGTTGCCAGACGCGGAAGAAGTTTCCGCCCATGATCTTGCCGACCTCCTCGTCGGTGTAACCGCGCTTCAGCAGCGCCGCGGCTATCGCCCGGAAGTTCGCCTCGGCGCCGAACGGCTCCGTGTAACGGCTCATCCCGCGCAGGTCACTGCCGATGCTCACATGCTCGATACCGACGAGCTCCTTCACGTAGTCGATATGACGGATCATGTCCTCCATCTCCGGGAGGACGGACCCGTTGGGCCAGATCCCGATCAGGCCGCCGCCCGCGGCGATCGCGCGGATCTCGTCGTCGCTCAGATGTCGATCGTTCTCGCGCAGAGCCATCACGCCCGTGTGGCTGAAGATGACCGGGTGGCTCGAGACCTCGAGCGCGTCCATTATCGTTTGAGTGTTCGCGTGCGCCAGATCGACGATGATTCCCAGCCGGTTGCACTCCTCGAGGACTTGCCGACCGAACGCCGTCAGGCCACCGGGTGAGTAGGGATAGGTCTGGATGTGGCCCAGCTCGTTGTCGCGGAAGTGTACGAGCTGGATCAAGCGGACCCCCATCTCGTGGAGCGCGCGGACGTTCTCGATCTGCCCGTCCAGTCCGTCGGCGCCCTCCAGCGCCGGCAGCAGCGCGAGCTGACCCTGTCGGCGCGCCTCGATGACCGCTGCCGGGCTCTCGGCCAGCACGGCGTCACCTTCAGCGATCGTCTGCAGGACCCGCTCGATGCGGTCCTGGGTGAAGGCGAATGGCTGGCCGGGCCGCGGGCTGTGTTCGCCGCGCTCGACCCGAGTGCCGTCGCGCTCGATGTAGCCGCCGCCGTAGACGGCGTCGCTGCTGACGCTGGCGACCACGATGTCGATGTGCCCGCGCCGGTAGCGGGCGATCTCATCCGTGCCGATCCGCGGCACGTTGGCCCGGTGGAAGCGGCTGGGGTGGGCATGGGTGTCGGCGAAGACGAAGTCGCGGTGGATACCCTCGATGCGCTCGGCCGTCGCACGGTCGACCCCGGTCCGTCGCTCATCAGCCAGCCGGATGTCGGCCGCCCGAATCACGCCGACGTTCTGGTCAGCCAGGTAATGGATGTCGGTCCCGAGCGGCTGCGACATCTCGATCAGGGTCTCGATGATGCGGCGCCCGGCCTCGCGGTCGGCGAGCCGCGGTCGGCCGCGCTGCGGCCGCGGGTCACCGAACCCGAGTGTGACCGGGTAGATGCGGACCTCGGCGAGCTCGCCGTCCTGGAAGCGGGGCAGGGCGATCACGCTCTCCCAGTAGACCCGACGGCCCGGGAAGCCGCCGCTGCGGCTCGAAGCGGTCCGCCGATCGTAGTAATCGGCGGGTGTCGCGTGCGCCGGCAGCTCGTACTGCTCGTAGGCATCGCCGGGCAGGAACTCGACAGTCTCGTTCTGGAAGATGAAGTTGGCCAGGCTGTAGAAGATCGGCTTGCCGCGATAGATCTCGATGCCCCGCAGGACGTGCGGCCCGTGGCCGACGACGAGGTCGGCGCCGGCGTCGACCGCGGCTCGGGCGAAGCGGACGAGGAAATCGGCCGGTCCCCCGCGGGCCCCTTCATGGCTGTGGCTGGTCACGATGACCCAATCCGCCTGACGGCGCGCGTCGCGGACCACGGCGAGGATCTCCGACAGGTCGCCGGCGTGCAGCTCGGTCCGCCGGCCCGGCGGATCGCCGGCCACGAAAGTCTCGCCCAGGAAGCGAAGCCGATCGCCTTCAGCGCCCCCGCGGTAGCCGAACTCCTGGACGACCTCGCGCAGCTTCGTCAGCGACTCGCGGCTCACGACATAAGTGGTCGTGTAGCGCAGCGGGCTCAGCCCGGGTCGGCCCCGGACGTCGGCTCGCTGGGGCCCGGCGCGGTCCTCGTCGGAGAAGGTCGAGGCTACCGAGATGAGCGCCACGCGGCCGCCGGCCGTCTCGACGTAGGCCGGCGCCCGGGCGCGGGCGAGGTTCTCACCGGCGCCGGCGTGTACGAGGCCGACGGCGTCTAGGGCACGGGTGGTGGCCCGCAGGCCGCCGGCGCCGTAGTCCATCGTGTGGTTGTTGGCCCGGCTCACCAGGTCGAACCCCGCCCACACCAGCTCGCCGGCGATGAACGGCTGCGCCGCCATCCAGGTGCCGCCGCTGTGGGTCGCCGGATAGCCCTCCTCGTAGGTGTGGAACAGGACTTCGAGGTTGGTGAATGCTACATCGGCGTCCCGGATCAGCTCGATCATCGACAGGTACTCGGGCCCCGTGAACGGCGACAGTCGGCGGGTAATGATCGCGTCGCCCGTTAGGGCGAAGGTCATGCCGCCCGCCGGCGGACCCGACTGAGCCGCGCCGCGATCCACGGCGACGAAAAAGCCGGCGACTGCGAGGACCGAGGTCAGGAACAGGCGCTTGGTCTTGCGAGACGGCTCCATGGCGACCCCCGATGATGTGATTGAACCTCAATATCCTATAACAGACTGCGTACAGCCGATGTTGAGGTCGAGGCCGGAGTTCCAGGTGATCCATCACCAATAGCCAATGACCCGCCGATTGGCCATAGGGCCGAGCGAAAGTCGGTTGACACGAGTCGAGGGCGCCTCTATAGCTCTGCCATGCCCGCTAGGCCTCCCCTCCCCAGGTTCAGGCAGGGCCGCGGGGGCGCGGCGCGGCGTCTGATTGGCAGCGGCCTGGCGCTCATCGCTGGGCTCGTCCCGTACCTGCCCGCCGCCGCCCAGACCTGTTCGGTGCGCCGCGTACCGCGCGCCGAACTGGTGCGTGCCATGAGCATGCACGGCGACTACGACATCCTGGCGACCACTAACCGCGGACGCTTCACGTCGGAATTGCTGCTGCGGCTCGCCCGCTGGGCGAAGGAGCGCGATCCCGAGGGCGGCCCTCTCTACATCACCGCGGAGGACTGGTTCTTCTCATACATACAGGTCGCCGGCGTCAGCATGCTGGACGCGCCGCGCCCGGCGCTGCTCGGGCTCGAGCACGGCCAGCGGCTGTTGATCGAGTACCGCGAGGACAGGGTGATCAGAGAGGTGCACGAGGGCCTGCGACCCCGACTGGCGTTGAACGTCCGGGCCTGGTGGCCGGAGGGACCCGGCTCGCCGGCGAGCTTCAGCTTCACCGACAGCACAGCCGTCCCCAAGCTCAAGGCCACCAGTCACCGGGAGATCACCTATCGCCTGCTCGAGTTCGACGACATGATCGTGCTCGATCAGGTCGAGGGATTGTCGGGCCGACCGGTGTCCGGGCTGCTCGGTGCGCTGTTCGCGGTCATCGGTGAGGGCGACCTCGAGCACACGCGAATAGGGGTCGCCGATGACGGCTTGCAGCTGGTGAGAGGCCGAGCGAAGAAGGTCTTCTCCGTCTCGACGACCGTTACGGTCGAACCGAATGGGCGCGGTGAGAAGGGGATTCCGGCCGGCCGACCCGACCTGGCGGAGCTCGAAGCGAAGTTGAAGAGTACGCTGAAGATCGAGTACGTGCCCT